>JAAYWH010000114.1 GCA_012516785.1 Methanomicrobiales archaeon | reverse complement strand
GATATCCCGGTGAGTGGAGGTGAAGGTGAGTTTGCAGGAGCACTTGTCCATATCGCACCTGGATCCGGGCTCATAAAGCGTTGTCCGGTTGAGGGTTGCAACCGTGTCCTCTCACGACAGAACTATTGCCCGGTACATGAGATCCAGCCAGGATTCCTCTACGATCTCCGCATTAAGGGGTGGCTCGACAATGGCAAGGAGACTCGCGAGATTCTGGTCCAACGCGAAGTTACCGAGCAACTGACAGGGATCTCAATCAATGACGCGAAAGAACTTGCCGAGAACAATCCCCTTGGGATGGATGAGGTATTCCTGAGGATGCGGGAGCGTATTCTCGGGCGATACTTCACCTGCAGGGGAAGAGAGATCGACCAGAGGATCCTGGTCTCTGCCTGTGCATTCCAGCATTTCGAAGCTGGTGAGATCCCAACACTCCTGAATCGGGCAGGGGGGGCATTCTGATGGCAGCCCCTGAGAGACCTTCGTTCGCCCGAAGGGAGGGAACATTCGAACGTGAACCCGCCAGGCGGGTCTTTGCCGGGGAGCTCCGTGAGACCAGGATTCACTTCAGGGAGGGGGATGATGAGAAGAGCCCTACCTATGTGCTCCTTCCCACAGGGGAGCGGTGCAACAGGGTGTTTCTCATCGGTACGCTCACTGAGAAGAAAAAACAGGGTGAGCAGAACATGTTCTACCGGGCAAGAGTAGTTGACCCTACCGGGACCTTCTTTATCATGGCTGGGAGTTACCAGCCGGAAGCTATGCAACAGATCGCCCGGATTGAACCCCCTGCATTTGTCGCTGTAGCCGGGAAACCAAATGTATACGAGACCCCTGACGGAGCTACCCTCATATCCGTAAGGTGCGAGTCCGTTACCCCGGTTGAGAAGGATACGAGAGATCGCTGGGTGCTTGACTGTGCCCTTTCCACGCTTGACCGTATTGACAACATGGGAACAACGAAATACGGTGAAAGAGCTCGACAGGAGTACCATTCCGACCCGGCAGTGTTCCGGAAGATGGTGTTTGAAGCACTCTCGCAACTCAGTCTGTAAACAGCAATAACCTTTATTTTTCCGGGCAGATATCTTCGTCCGATCAACAATGGATGAGAAACAAAGAGCCGAGCTGATCAAAAATCTGGATCTGAAGGTGCTGAAAGAAGAGGCCAAAGCCAGGGGGATCAAACCGGGACGATGCCCGACGAAATCTTCAATCGCAAAATTATTACCAGACGAAGCACTCCTCTCCCTCGCCAAAAAATGAGATTCTGACTGCCAGGCCTCCTCATGTGTATTGGGCGGAGCGCTACGACAGGATTCGTGATCCACTCTTCGGGAATAAGGAGAGCCTCAGTTTTCATCCTGCCCGATACACTTCTACCCCACATCAGAGGATGGCATCGTTTCCACGTTCAACGAAGGAGGGAAATGCCGCCCTGCCATAGCTCACATCCTGTTCCCTGGTAAAAAATTATCTTCACCCATTCAGGGCTGTTCTTCAGGTGAGCACGTTATGCCTGACATTGCGAGTCATTCAAAAGCCAGGAATTTCTCCTCAAAGGCTCATGAATAAAAAATTCTGATCAGTCTGCATCTCTCTTTTCAGGATTTCCCAAGACCTATCATGACAGGCGAGAGAACAGATAAAAATGGTAAAATGTTACCCTGAAGAGAAACGTTCCCAGGCCTCGATCACATCAATTCCTTCGACAAAGACCAGTTGATGTTTCCTCGCGTAATCCCGGGCATCCTCCTTGGATAGGGCAAGGCCTGACTGATCGTCCAGCATCTCACAGACAGTAATAGCAGGAGTGACGCCTGCCATAATTGCCATTGCAACCGATAGCTCCGTCTGGCCTCTTCTCAGGGAAAGCAACCCCTCTGCAGCCCTGAGTATGGCAACGTGTCCTGGGGATCGGAACCGGCCATGAAAGTCGCATCCTCCCCCATTCAGACTCCGTTTCACTTCATCAGCGATCGCTGTGATAGTGAGTGCACGGTCGTTGTCGGTTATTCCGGTAAACGTGTTGCGATGGTTCACCCAGAGCGAGAACGATGAGTGGTTCTTTCGATCGTACGGGATATCCCCCACAGCCTCTGCAAAATTGGTACAGGTACTGAGCATATCGCTCGCGAAAGGGAGACCGAGGCACGCTGCTGCCTTTGGATGGATAGCCGTGCAGATCAGCCCCCCTCCATCTTTCCTCATGAGGGCAATATCGGCAGGGCGCACCATATCCGAACGGATGGCAAAATCCGTTTCACCTTCCCGGTCATCAAAATCATAGAGCAGGATAAACTTCCCCTGGCGCAGGGCTGTCAGTGCTTCTTCCATCATGGTGCCACCTCAACTTTTACTTCATCCATATCATTTATTCTCAATGCGTCCCTGAGCGCAACCGGCGCAATCAGTTCAAGGACATCGTCGGGGTAATGGGTTCTTCCCGGGATTACAATGCCGCAGGGGATACCGGCAATACTACAGGGAAGACAGCGGGCATCCCCGAATGTACGGCCTTCAGCTGAAAAACCATGGATCCGTACCCATTCCAGTTGATCAAGCCTCTTCCGGACCTGCATGCTCGATGGTTCAAGCCTGATATTCAGGGTCCCGGGATAGGGGGCAAATCCGATCTTCTGGGAGAACTGTTGCACATAGGGCTCGAGACTCATGTAATACCGGCCCTCTCCAAGACCAGAGATGACGGTCCCCTGGAGGACGAACTCTTCCCGCCCGCTTCCGAATACCCGGCAGTAATCTGCATACTCATGCCTCAATCTCTCCTCTCCACTCCTGGTAACCGTGACATACTGACCATCGGGATTGACTGAGCGGGAGAGATATTGTTGTCGCTCAAGGGACTGGAGTCTCCGTGATGCAGTCTGCGGGCTGGTTCCAAGCGCGCCCCCAAGCGATTGGGAAGAGACCCAGACCGGTCCTTTCAGGCCGCCCTTCAGGGCAATCTCTTTCAGGCACTGGAGATCCTCGGGCAAGATCATATCCTTATCAAAGTTGAGATGCTTATTATTTATGAGTATCTATATGAGGTATTTTCGTGGAATGTCGAAGCCCTGTTCGTTACTTTTATCAACCCCCCTGCCCTCATAGTGAGGCATGAAATCTGATGTGCGGTATCAGCTTGCTGAGAAGATGGCAGGGGAGATAACGCTTTCAGAATCTCCGGGGAAAGCCCTGAAGAAATGGAGGATGAGTTTCAACATTCCCCAGGGCGTGCTCTGTGAACACCTTCAAGTCTCCCCTTCCGTGATCAGTGATTACGAGAGCGGGAGAAGAAAAAGTCCCGGTACTGCTGTTGTTGGAAAGATTGTTGACACGATACTTACCATCGATGAAGCAAACGGTGGAAAGTTTATCAAAAAATTTGCGAAGATCCTGTATACCGATATCGATGATAATGTCATTTACGACATTTTTGATTACGCGAGTCCGGTACCGCTCACCAGGCTTTCAGAAGTGCTCTCCTGCAAGCCCCTCTGCGGGTCGCTGAACCAGTCAATATTTGGTTATACGATCGTCAATAGTCTCAACGCAATTACCCAGCTCTCTGCAAACGAGTTCAACCGTATCTACGGTTGGAGTACTGAGCGGGCTCTTATCTTTACTGATGTAACTTCTGGAAAATCCCCGATGGTTGCAATCCGGGTCACTCCCTTCAAGCCACGCTGTGTCGTACTGCAGGGAATCGAGCCTGAGCTCGTCCACCCTCTGGTACCTCGGATGGCTGAGAGGGACCATATCACCGTACTATGCACAATGATGGGCATCGATGAGATAGTGGATATTTTGAGGGAAGAACGATGGTAGGAATCATCACATACGGGGTGTACATTCCCCGGTATCGGATAAAAGTGGAAGAGATCACCAAGGTCTGGGGTGCAAATGCCGAGGATGTGACGGGAGGACTAGGAGTGTATTCCAAGTCAGTCCCGGACCTTGACGAGGACACTGCCACAATTGCTGTTGAAGCTGCACGAAACGCGCTGAAGCGCAGGGAAATTGATCCCTGCGACATTGGAGCCGTTTATGTGGGCTCGGAATCCCACCCGTACGCTGTCAAGCCGACTGCATGTACAGTTGGTGAAGCGATCGGAGCTACTCCCTGCATGACCGCTGCCGATTACGAATTTGCCTGCAAGGCAGGTACAGCTGCAATCCAGACCTGCATGGGGCTTGCAAAGAGCGGGATGATACGGTATGGCTTCGCCATTGGATCAGACGTTGCACAGGGTGCGCCAAGTGATGCACTGGAGTATACGGCCGCAGCAGGGGGTGCAGCATTCCTGATAGGAAGGGATGACCCCATCGCACTCATTCACCGGACCTGCTCATTTACCACGGACACTCCTGATTTCTGGAGACGGGAGGGTCAGGACTACCCCCGCCATGGGGGCCGTTTTACCGGGGAGCCGGGTTATTTCAAACACATCGAAGGAGCAGTCCGCATGATCTTTGACCAGTCGGGAAAGGGCCCGAAGGATTATGATTATGCGGTTTTTCACCAGCCGAATGCAAAGTTCCCCCAGCGCGTGGCAAAGATACTCGGCTTCTCCCCTGATCAGATCAGGCCAGGACTTGTAGTGCCCCGACTTGGCAATACGTACTCCGGCTCTTCCATGATCGGCCTTGCCGCGACACTGGATATCGCGACAGCAGGTGACCGTATCTTCGTTGCCTCCTTCGGCTCCGGTGCCGGAAGCGATGCATTTGACATCGAAGTGACCGATCAGATCGAGGGCGATTCGTTCCGGCGGGCTGCAGCGCCGGGGGTTGAGCAGTTGCTGAAAGATCCAATCTACATCGGGTATGCACAGTATGCCAGACACAAGGGAAAGATCGTGATGCAGAAATGAGGGACGTAGCAGTAATCGGGGCAGGGTGCACCACATTCGGAGAGAAATGGGATACTTCGTTCCGGAACCTCTTTGTGGAGGCAGGTGCGCTGGCGCTTGAAGATGCAGGGCTTGCCGGTGAACAGATAGATGCCCTGTATGTAGGTAATATGAGTGCAGGGCGTTTCATTGAACAGGAGCACATCGGTGCACTGATCGCAGACTATGCGGGCCTTGCATCCCACCATGTACCAGCGACACGAGTGGAAGCAGCGTGTGCTTCGGGAGGGCTCTCTTTCCGCCAGGCAGTGATTGCCGTAGCGTCAGGACTTGAAGATATTGTGGTGGCAGCGGGGGTTGAAAAAATGACTGACGTCGGCACAGGTGCAAGCGTGGATGCCCTGGCCGGTGCCGCTGATCGCGAATGGGAAGGATTTGCCGGTGCGACGTTCCCAGGTCTCTATGCTATGATTGCAAGGGATTACATGCACCGATACCCCCTCACCCGTGAGCAGCTCGCTCTTGTTGCCGTAAAGAATCACTACAACGGTGCGAGGAATCCCATAGCCCAGTTCCAGCAG
Source organism: Methanomicrobiales archaeon (assembly GCA_012516785.1). Lineage (GTDB taxonomy): Archaea > Halobacteriota > Methanomicrobia > Methanomicrobiales > Methanospirillaceae > UBA9949. The sequence continues at coordinate 16,823 of JAAYWH010000114.1, read as the reverse complement.
GAGATCAGCCTTGAGACGGTTCTCAAGTCATCGCTTGTCGCGGACCCCCTCCGGCTTTTCGATTGTTCTCCGATTACTGATGGTGCAGCCGCGGTGGTGGTAGCCCCGCTCGACCGTGCCCGGGAATTTACCGATACCCCCATCAGGGTGCTCGCAAGTGCCCAGGCAAGCGATACCATCACCCTCCATGACCGACGGGATATCAGTACTCTTGATGCAACGGTAGCCGCAGGGCAGCGGGCGTTCAGGATGGCTGGACTCTCTCCTTCAGATATCGATATGGTAGAGGTGCATGACTGCTTTACCATCGCCGAGATCTGTGCCATTGAGGATCTTGGATTCTGCCGGAAAGGGGAGGCAGGCCGGATCACCGAGGAAGGGGTTACTGCGCTGAACGGAGACCTGCCTGTCAATACGAGCGGGGGGCTGAAAGCATGCGGGCATCCTGTTGGCGCGACCGGAATCAAGCAGGTATACGAGATCACCCAGCAGCTCAGGGGAGAGGCTGGACGCCGACAGATCACGGGTGCCCAGATTGGGATGACGCATAATGTCGGTGGCACCGGAGCAACGGTCGCTGTGCATATTCTGGGGGTGTGAAGAATGTCGGTCGCTCGTTTCTGGAGAAAGATACCCCAGCGGTACAACCTGATCGGGACTCGCTGCACAACCTGCGGGCGGTACTTCTTCCCGCCGCGCTCCTTCTGCCCGGAGTGTCGCAGGGCAGGAAAGATCGTTGACCACCAGTTTGCGGGAAATGGAAAAATTGTGACCTTTACCGTGATCCGCACGGCCAGCGAGCAGTTCGAACAGCTCACGCCATACGTTTTTGCAATCATAGAACTTGATGAAGGCCCACGGATCTCAGCGCAGATCGTCTGCTCACCGGATGATGCCCGGATCGGGATGAGGGTTAAACCAGTGTTCCGGAGGATAGCCGCAGACGGCGAGAGTGGAGTCATTTACTACGGGACCAAGTACGCTCCCGCAGAATAATCCTCTTTCAAACACTCTTTTTAGGGTGCGCGATGCTCCCCGGATTTGGCTCCGATCAAATCTGCTATTCCTGTCAATTTTTTTCCGTTAGATGGTATTATTCAGGATTTTTTTCGTATATCATATACCGCATGCCATCGCCCAGGTGAATAGGAGCGGACGACCCGTTCAGTGATCTCGGCCACCGGGTAGTCCTGAAGTGCTGCTAATGCTTCTGATTCGTAAGACTGGATCAAATAGAGGTGAATAGATCCCCCCGGCTTACATAGGCGGAAGCCCTGGGGCAGGAAGGCTATTGAGGCCGTCGGATGGTTCATAATCACCCGGTCAAAGGTCCACGAGACGAGATCAGGGAGATGATATGCATCGGCAAGCATCGGGATGACATTGTCGGCATGGTTCAGGTTGAGATTCCGGACCATGAGGCGGATAGCAGCAGGATTGATGTCAACACCAAGAACATACCCCGCTTTTCTCGCAAGTACAATGGCAAACGGACCTATACCAGCGAACATGTCGATAACATGCTCCCCCTCATTCTGAAGCCCGACAATTCGCTGCCGCTCGGTGGCAAGACGTGGTGAGAAGTAGGCTTCTGAAAGATCGATCTCGAAGCGGTACCCATACTCCAGGCAGCGGGTATGAGTGCCCTGCCGGCCTGCCAGCACCTCAAACCTTCTGGTGCGGTACTTCCCTTCAACATCACTCAACGGAAAGAGCACGGTATGGAGCGAGGACCGGAGCGTAAGAAGCTGTTCCGCCGCTGCGGGATCATGGGTCAGCATGATTGCAATCCCTCCGATCAGTTCATGACGGGGAAGTTCAGGGAGCGGATTCCGCGACTCGAACAATGCCCGCTCGGCACCCTCAATCCAGGTAGTCACCGGCAACAGGAGGGACTCTCCGTCAGTTCTGGGCCTCTTCTCACGGTCCAGGATACCGGCGCGGATCAGCTCCTGCCGCATCTCTTCCCCCCTGCCCAGGGGAACTCTTACCGTCCACTGCTCCTGCTCCATCTCTCCTCAGTCACCCTCATGTATACCGGGAACGCACACCTATATCTATGGAAGATTATCTCGAGAGGCTTAAAAGAGGGTCGCTGAAGCTCTATGCGCTCGAGGAGGAACTCCCGGCAGATGAAGCTGCCCGGGTCCGGCGGGCATATATCGAACGCGAGACCGGCATCGCGCTTTCTGCGGTAGGTGCGTATACCATCCCGGTTGACCGGGTGGCAAAGAAGAACTGTGAGAATCTGATCGGCGCCATCCAGATCCCGGTAGGGATCGCCGGACCCATAGCCATACACGGAGAGTATGCAGAAGGTTCGTTCTTCCTCCCCCTCGCTACAACGGAAGGGGCGCTGGTCGCTTCGGTCAACAGGGGATGCAGCGCCATTACCCAGGCCGGCGGGGCAGAAGTCCGCATTTTCAGGGACGGTATGACCCGTGCACCGTTATTTGCTGCGACTGGCGTGGTCCACGCACGCGCCGTTGTTGACTATGTACATTCGCACCAGGATGAGATAGCTGCCGCCGCGGAGAGTACCACCTCTCATGGAAAACTGACGGGGATCACCTGTTCGGTTGCGGGAACAAGCGTCTTTGTACGGCTCGAGTTTGACACCAAGGACGCAATGGGCATGAACATGGTGACCATTGCAAGCGAAAAGGCGGCACAACTGATCGCATCCGAGACCGGCGCACATCTGATCGCACTGTCCAGCAATGTCTGTACGGACAAGAAACCAGCTGCCATCAATATGGTGATGGGCCGGGGGCGGACGGCAGCTGCAGGAGTGCTGCTCACTGATGAACTCATCCGCCATGTGTTAAAGACGGACGCTGCCACTCTTGCAGAAGTGAACCTCCGCAAAAATCTTGTGGGATCGGCAAGAGCGGGCTCGCTCGGGTACAATGCTCATGCTGCCAACATCATCGCTGCGCTCTTCATCGCCTGCGGCCAGGACCCAGCCCATGTGGTGGAGGGGAGCCTGGCAGTGACAACCGTGGATCCGGCTCCCGGGGGAGTGTATGTATCTGTTACGCTCCCCTCGTTACCGGCCGGTACAGTCGGAGGAGGTACCGGAATTGCGACACAGCAGGAGTGCCTCCGGCTGCTTGGGGTTGCCGGAGGGGGAGATCCGCCAGGTTCCCATGCGCGGAAATTCGCAGAGATCATCGCATCTGCAGTCCTTGCCGGTGAACTCTCGCTGCTTGGAGCGCTCAGCGCCCAGCATCTTGCCCGGGCGCACAAGGCCCTTGGCCGCTAAAACCGGAACCATTTCATCATAACAACGGCGTCCTCACCGTTTGCATAATAACGGTCGATGTGGAAGACCTCTCGGTATCCGATCTTCCGGTAAAACTGCTGGGCTGCGTAGTTGGAGAGTCGGACCTCCAGCTGAACACCCGTTGCGAGCTCGATGGCAAACTGGTGCTCCTCTCTCCTGACAAGCATCCTTCCTACTCCCCTGCTCCGGAATTGCGGTGCGACTGCAAGGTTGCAGATGTGCCCATATACCTCTTCCCCGGTGTCTTCAAGTCCCCCAGCGATGAACCCGATAATCGATCTCCTGAAGATGGCGACAAAAAAGGTCTTTGAGAAGTACCCAAGTGTCTCGGAAAGTATCCCCTCACTCCAGGGATCCGGAAAAGAGACCCTCTCGATCTCAGAAACAGCAGGTATATCTTCAGGCTTTGCCCGCCGTATTGTGATCATGTCGCCCATTGCCACATACTATGGGTGTCACTGGAATAATATACTGTCAGAGGAAATGAATAAAGAGAGCCGGGAATCTTCATGGTGAGAATCTTTCCTTTCGCGGCATTCCGGCCGGTCCGGGATGCTGCCCCCCAGGTGGCTGCGGTGCCCTACGATGTGGTAACTGCTGATGAGGCACGGAGAATCATCCGGGACAATCCGATGAGTTTTTTACGTGTCAGCCGTCCGGATGCCGAGCTTCCGGAGTGTGCTCCGACAGATCCTGGGGTATATTCCTCTGCAAGGGATCGCTTCACTGAACTGATATCATCAGGTGTGTTGGCACGTGATCCGGGTCCTGGGATGTACGTCTACCGGGTCATCACATCAAATTACACATACACCGGCCTCTGCTGCTGTCTCCATGTCGATGATTACGAATCAGGGATCATCAGGAGACATGAACAGACCCGGTATGACAAGGAGGAGGATCGGACGCGGCATATCGATACGGTGAATGCCCATACCGGCCCGGTTGTACTCATTTACCGCGATAGAGCAGGACTCGCCCGTTATATTAACACCCTTGCCTCAGGAAGCCCTGATGCAGAAGTGCACTGGAACGATGGATCTGTTCACCAGATCTATCGGATCTCCGATTCAGCAGTGGTCGCCCTCCTCGAAGAGCATTTTTCACACGTGGGCAGGTTATACATTGCAGATGGACATCACCGTGCGAAATCCGCTGTGAACGTGGCAGGAATGCGGAGAGATTCGGGCGTTGATATCGGTGAAGCAGAACGATTCATGGGGGTGCTCTTCTCCGATTCAGGGGTCAGGATCCATGGCTACAGCCGGCTTGTGCATGACCTCGGGGGACGTACTCCTGGCGAGTTCATGAAGGAGATCGCTCAGTATTGTTTGGTGCTCCCTTATGGAAAGGTCAATAATGGTTCTTTTCAGATTCACCCGCACAGCGATCGTCCGCATGTCTTTCATATGTACCTGGCGGGATCATGGTACGAATGCATTCTCAGGGAAACAGCTGGATCCGATCTGATCGGCTCACTTGATGTGTCGCTCCTCCAGCACCAGGTTCTCGAGCATATTCTCGGGATTACAGATCCCCGTGGCGATGCGCGCCTCCAGTATCTCGGTGGCGCCCGGCCGGTCGCTGACCTTGAGGCGATGGTGGACAGGGGAGACTATGCAGTAGCATTCTCGATGCAGCCGGTTCAGGTAAGTACGGTGCTTTCAATCGCGGATGCTAACGGCATTATGCCGCCGAAATCAACATGGTTCGAACCCAAACTCCTCTCAGGGCTTGTTATTCATACCCTCTCCTGATCCCTGTTCACATAGTCATGAAAGCAAACAAAGGAGACCTGGAGATCCAGAGGCGTAAGAAATGATGCTGTAAATTATCAGGGATGTTTTTTCTCTCAGCTGTCAAACATTGTATGCCATGATTAATATCGCACTTCCCAAAGGCAGCCTGGAGTCCCAGACCCTCCAGCTCTTCAAGGAAGCAGACCTTGAAGTGAAGCGAGGTGACCGGGATTACAACCCGATCATTCATGACAGCCGCATAGGCAAGGTGAAGATCCTCCGCCCGCAGGAGATCCCAAAATATGTCGAGATGGGGTATTTTGATATGGGTATCTCGGGGCTCGACTGGGTGAAGGAAACAGGGGCACGGGTGCGGGAAGTAGCCCCGCTCTCCTATTCAAAGACAGGAGAAGGAACGGTTAAGATCGTGGTGGCGGTCCACAGGGATGAACCAATTGACGAGGTCGCCAGGATTCGCCCACACAGCAGGGTAACCACCGAGTATCCTGAGATTACAAAGGAATACTTCGGAAGGATCGGAATACCGGTCCAGCTCTTCCATTCGTTCGGTGCATCGGAGGCTAAGGTCCCGGACCTGATGGACGTCGTGGTTGACCTCACGGAAACCGGAACCACGCTGAGACGGAACGGCCTCAAGATTATCGGCCAGATCATGGAGTCGTATACCGTCATCATTGCCAACCGCGAGAGTTTCGAGGATGTGGCAAAACGTCGTGCCATCGAAGAGATTGTCACCCTCCTTCTGGGAGTTATCGATGCCCGTCACCAGGTGCTCCTCTCCATGAATGTTCCGGTGGAGGCTATGGAGCGGGTCGTCGCCACACTCCCCGCCCTTAAAAGGCCTACGGTCAGCCGGCTGCATGGAGTGGATTATTACAGCATCCAGACCGTCGTCCAGAAAGGCCAGGTCAATACCCTCATCCCGAGTCTCAAGGCCGCAGGAGCACAGGATATCCTTGAGATCCCGATTGCAAAGATCATCAGATAATCTTTTTTTACTCTTTGCGGGTGTTGATTCCCTTCCAGCATCGCGTAGCAGTTTATTCTCTTTATAAGGCACACGAAACCGTTATTTTATCGATCAAAGCAAAAATATTAAATATTACAAGCCCGGAGTTTCTTCTATAGGCGCCGGAGGGAGAGTACCGGTTGCAACAGTACAGGAACAAGGGGGAGATCGCGGATGATCCGGTGGTCCCCCCTCGCGCCCTGTCCTCTTTTTTCCAAGAAGAAGAAATCCCCGGGATCACGGCTGTTTTGATTTTTCCGGGGCATGGTGATGAACGGATGCAGGAACGGATCGAAATTGTGGTGGACGGGAGCGGGGACGGCCATTCGGTTGCTCTGTTCCCGGGGGAGGAGGTTTTTTTCTCCTATGAACGGGGAGCGTCCAATAACGAGGCCGAGTTCAATGCAGTCATCCTTGCCCTCGAGCACCTGCCTGAACATTCGCATGCGAGGATTCGGACCGACAGCCAGGTTGTAGTCTGGCATCTGTCGGAATACCAGAAGTCCCGCCATCCTACGTTCTTCCGGAAGAAGGTAGCCATTAAAGACCTGATTGTGACAAAGAACATCAGGCTCGATATCCAGTGGATCCCTCGGAAGCAGAATGATGCCGACCGGTTTCTGAAACACTATATCGCAAGCCTCTGCGGTGCAGGGGGAGCCGAACCTCTCTACAGGCGCGTTCGCCGCCTTGAGAATGAGAACACCCAGCTGAAGGCACGCCTGAAGAGGGCAATGAAGATGCTCGAGCGACGGAATGCGTGTGGCTCTGATGCAGGGATCCCCCTCGAAATACTTCGGTGAGGGAAGAGATACTATTTGATGCACCGCTTATGTTGAGTGTCCTGCATAGATCTCGCATTCCTGGTCAGCCCTTCCTCTCCCTGTTCTGATACAACACGTATCCTTCTACCTTAATCACCCCATTTTTTAAGATGCCTCTTGAAAGTGAGGATTGCAGTATGCACTTTACTCTTTATGGATCGATCCGGGCCCAGTTTGGGCTCTGCTTCCTAATTCCCGCCACCCTCAATTGTAAAAAGCCCTATCGCTCATGAAGAAATCTTTTTTAAAATTGAGAATTTTGCTGAATTGAGTGTAAAAAACGGCTTAAAAATTCTCGGCCATATTACGTTTCCTGTGGGGGGTTTTCAGGAGGTCCCCCCAGTTATCCGGAACGTGTCTAGAGGATCAAATCAAGGGATGAGTGGTGGGGAAAAACCAGCCATTTACTTTGCCTGTGCTTCCCTGACCATCGGACAGACATTGCATCCCTCCATCTCTCCAAAGCAGAAGATAAAACGCTCCCGAATAGACCTCGGCAGCTGGTCTTCAGGGATAGGGATCCACCCGAACGTCTTGTAAAATGAGATCAGTACGAGGGTTGAATGAATGTAGATACGCTCTGAACCACAGGTATCGACCAGAGCCTGCACTACTTTCCGGGCATGTCCCTTCCCACGGTATTCATCGAGCGAGAAGACACAGTCCATCTCGTTCCCATCTGAATGCCGGGTAAACCTAGCGGTCGCTGCAAGCTTCCCGTCCTCAAATACCCCGAAAATCCTTTCAGTGGCGGGATTTGCTTTCTGACCCCGGTACTGCTCCCATACTTTTTCTGCAAGCGGGAATTCTGATTTTTTAAGCTCGCGAGTAGTACTTCCCATTTTTTTCTCTCCCAATTTGTAAAAAGATATTGGATAACATGAATCAACCGAATATATATAACATCAGGAATCCCGAAAAGTCTTATATGATCATGAAATTTGAACCCCCATGGTTTTTTTTGATTTTATTCTTAACATTCCTCATAGTTCTTTCAGGATGTACATCTCAAGAGGCCCCAGCATCAAAAGATGAGAGAACACCGGCAGAAGTAAGTTCAAAAATCACTTTCGACGAGGCCTATCAGAGTATTTCAGAAGGATATGGAGATATTGCTGATCAAATGCCTCGTATCTATTATATCAAAGGAGTCCAGATATCAGCTGATGGATCAGCAAAAGAATGGATTTTTGGGGTGAATAAAGCCAATTCATCATTTTTTGTCACATGTGATAAAAAGGGTGAAAATGTTACTCCGTGGGAGGGTAATTTTTTGTCAGAAGAGATATCAATTAATGAAAAATTCTTCTCTCCAGAAGATTTGTTCAGAGCCCACGAGCAATTTATCCAGAATATCACAGAAAATGGAAGAAAGACCATTGATGAGCTTGAATTGATAGATGGCGAGTATTATCTAACCCTGATGTCGAATGATAATTCGAAGGTATGGATTTATAATGGGAGTAGTGGGGCGGAAATTACCTATTTATGATCTTCAACCCTGTATTTCTTTAGGACTACAGAAAAGAGAGATTCAAAAAATTTTCAATTCAATACACTCTAATTACATACCCCTTGACAATGAGCCTATCTACCTTCGTAACTAGCAAATAATCTCTAGGTCCTGACGTGTCACTGAACTCATCTTTGTTGAAAAAATTATCCCAGGCTCTCTGATTATTTTTTTCCGCCCCATTTTGTTCATATATGATAGAGACGGTATTGTCTGGAGGGGAAAATAACCCTGATGTTGGAAGTTGAATAATGTTTGTCACACCTGGTGCAGGATCTAAATCAAGTGGAGATATTTCTAGTCTTATGTTAGACATCCCTGTTCTTGATTCATGGTCTGATTTAATTTGGATTAGGTTTATGACAAGGGTTAATTCTTTAACCCCATCCCCATTGAGATCAGAACTATCAGTGTACCACCGAGGTTCAGATAGCATGGAAGACCCTACACTATCGGAGATCCAGGAAGTAATCACTGCACCGTTTTCAAGTGTTATTGTTGCAATATTTCCATCAGAGATATACCTCAAATCTCCTGGGTAAAAATATCCCCCTGTAAACAACCCGGTATCTAATACAGGAGTTCCCACAGTTCCATGGGTAATAAGAAATCTCTGAAGTGTTGAACTACTATTTGACGAGAATAATGTCCCTCCGCTCACTTGGAGCATTGTCTCCTTATAAGGCACATTTTTATAGGTCAGCGTATTGAAATCACTCTGGAGGGAAATCATATTCCGCTCCATATTTTTAATATTTGCATTCTGTTGGGCAGCAATGAGTGCTGGATAGCCATACAAAGTAACCAGCCCAATCCCGGTCAACACAATCCCCATAATTATGATAAATCCCACTGTTTCAGAAACTCCTGACTCGTGTTTTCTGCCTATCTCTCGTGACATTGTCCACCTTAATATCTATAGGAAATCTTGTTCAACCCACTGCTTGACGTACTGCCAAGAACCCCGATCGTTTCTCCGATACCAGATAGAGATATTTGAGTTTGATAAGAGTCCCCCGAGATAATCAGAGCTCCATGCAAGGTGCCTCCTTCAACAACTTCGACGTAATAACCTCTGCCCGCAATTTCATCTGGAATATCGAACTTGGAAAGAACGGAAACGTCAGTGTGTGAGGAACGGGTAATGTATCTATCTTCGTTCTGCTCGGGGATGATCGAATAAAGGTCCACGATTCTTGTGCTGACACCATTTCCCACATCGTTGTAGGCATAATAATTTAACCGGTTCAAAGGCCCCTCGATAAAAACGGGAACAATTGATAATGTCATGATAATCATAAGAAGGAGCAGTATGCTCGTGATCATAAGATATTCTATCAGACGGGAGACTCCTTCTTCGTTATCGATTTTAGAGATGCCGTAAAGTTTCCTCATACTGGTTAACCCCGTTATTAAAATGAATAACCATCACTGAAGGATTGAAATCAGATATTTCGAGGAGGATACTTTTTCGGGCAAGCGATAATCGTTCCATATCACGAATGTGATTATTAGCTGCATTAACGTATGCTGGATTCAGATTAAGTTCCCTGACTCTCGATACCTCATCCTTTATATCCAGAATATCAGATTTGGAAAATTCAAGGACACTCTCAGATGTTGTCTTCCCCACAAGCATTGATTCGTTGACGATTAGTGCAAGCATAATTAATACGATACATATTATCAACCCCATTAGGATTATCCATTGACCATCATCATTTAGTCTCGCCATAATTGAACCTCGAGGAGGACGGTTCTTGACCCCCCCAATGGATACCATCCGGGATTGTCAAGATATACATACCTCGTCACAGTTACATAATGTTCGCGGCCAGTCGACTGAGTTGGAGGAGAGAGAACATAACTCTCCATCATATCCACCCCATGATCCCAATAGTACATTGTAGCACTGAATTTCAGATGAGGATCAACTGCATAGTCTTGGAACTTGGTTGCGAATGAATTGAATCCCGCTCGTGGGTCATTGCTTGATAGCCATTGTTCAAGGTAGCTCTGTTTTTGAAGATAATGAGTCGGTGCAGTAGCATCGAACGAGTCTCTTGTATCCATCATTCTTAACACATCGTTTCCCAACTGCTCCAACTGCAAATCATTGATATGGGTATCACCTGGAGTAAGAATGAAGGTCGAGTTGAGGATCAAATATGCGGTTACGACGATGAGAATAGCTGCTGCAAAACCTTCAATGGTATAAAGCTGCGCCTCGTCCCCTACCATATCTTCACCTCAAGAGTAGCAGGCGTAAGAGGTGGAGGGGTGTATGTTACTTCCCGATTATCAACCGGTGGAGGTGGGGGTGCAAACTGGAAATGAAGAACGACATCTTCAACAGAATACCCAGAAAAATAATCGGGCTCGAAACGGAGTTTAATACTGTCAGTTATCTCATTTACAAAAATTGTATAACTGTCACCGGTAGCTGAACTGCCAATCTGCACAGGAATTTTTTCATCATAAATAAAAGAGGGATCATCTGGCGGAGTGAGGAAAACATTAATTAAATCCAATGGAAGAACAGCGGGATCAATATCAATGAAAATCTCAATCGGTTCCAACCGTGTATTAATTCCATAGAGTGCTCCACGATCTGACTGCACATCAGACAAGGGCAATGTGACATTTACATATTCTACTGGATTGTTGAGGGTAATCGGCATCGAATATTCTTTTACTAATACAGCTCGCTTCATATACCCAGTTAATTCTGGGGGATTTGTATCCCCCACAGGATTTAGATATCCTGATAACCTTATCTGAAAATGATAGGGATATTGCCCGGATTGGCTTAACAATAATCTATCCTGGTATTCCGTGTTTGTGAACTCACCAGGTTTAAAAAATCGATCGACTTTCTCACCCGAAAGCACACCAGGGTGCTCTTTCGAATATAATAGTCCTAGCCGGGTTATACCAACAGGATCCCCAATTTGCTCCCAAGATAGATCCAAAGGATCAGGGTTGACCGCGTACGGATCGATCCTGGGTTCACCCGGATCTTCGACCAGAATAACAGAAGTCCGATAGGCAACGGCATCATAATCGATGGTCTTGCTTTGAAGACCGATGAGGAGACCACCAACGAGAGTTGCGATGAAAATAAATCCAATCATAAACACTGCAAAGCCAATGGTGAAATCTATTGAGAGCGTTCCCGATTCACGATCCATAGACAATTCCGTCGAAAATATATAACATGGATTGATCTGACCTCTTTTTTATTACCACTTTCTTTCCCGATAATGTTTTTTTCCACGGATCATCCAAATTGAAGAAAATTATTGGAGGATAATCTTCCCAATTTCAGAGAGTGGATCCAAGACTCCTCCCACATCAAAAGGTATGATTGTGGACGGGAATGCATACCTTGTTGGGGCGCGTTCCGCAGAGGCGACAAGTTTTAATTCTAAGATTCCTTCTGGTAAACTACCTGTATCAAAAATTACTGATCCGGAAAGACCATGTCTTGATGCAATTAAAATCCATATTCCCTCATCATTCTTGTAATATAATTTGGAGAGAACGGTGTTTGCATCCGGCCCCGTGTAGGCAAGAGTCCAGTCAAGGGTAGCAACATCTCGGCTCTCAGGAGCAATACTGAAATCTGTAATAATAAGGTCGTACGTCGGAGGCGCTGTGGAAAGATCTGGTTCGACGGTAACAAATTCATCGGATATATCATAGGTGAAGTTCACTCCGGATACATTTGTGGTAATATTTGTGTTCGGTCCGGGAACTTTTACGGTACCATTCACGAGCGATCTAAGCCGGTAGGTTGCCTGCCAGATCTGATCCAGATGGATAGTTCCAAGGTAAAAGTGCAGAATATGATCGTCGTAGAAATCATCGGTCTGATTTATTGATTTATCCTCCTCGATTACAGTATTGTTTTTATAATAATTCCTGACGAGTGTAGACACACCGGGCTCATATATATAATCGAACACAGAGGTATTCACGGGATCATCTGGATCATAAGTAACAAAGGCTCCGTTCATTTCAAGTGTTCCCATGTCGACTGCCATCTGGGTTTCAACCCCTGCCTCGTTCATTATCTGATCGGCAATCCAGCTGTAAATCTCGGGTATCTTTGAGGGATCGCCACCGGTATTGTTGAAATTCCCTCCTGTTTGTGTTGCAAGAGTCTTAAGAGTGGTCTCATCGCAGTTATCCAGTTGGTCGGCAGTGTAGATTACATAGATTTTTACGCCGTAATTGTTTGCAAACGATGCCAAATTCTGGTTTGGATCCTCTAATTTGTCCTTCTTATCCCATGGATGCCATCGGTTGTTTGGATCAGGACCATTAAATGGATAATATCGCTCCGTACATCCTGCCATATTATGCCAGTTATAATCTGCGCTTCCTTCTGCCAGTACATCGCCGTAGTCGGTGATTTCAGAATCAACAAGGACAATTACCGCTTTTGTCTCGTAGGATGAATTGTATAGCTGTTTGATTGATTCATAAAGCCCAAGACGTAACGGCAGTTCATTCTGATTTGCGTTCTTATTTGTGCTGCTGCAGGGAGTGGTAAAATTGATTTTCTGTTTTAGCAGTGCAAGATTCTCAGTGGGGGTTTGTTCCCATGTAGCATAATCATTATATTCTTGTAATCCATTGCCGGGATAATGGGCGGCAGTATAATTACTGTCATCTTCTTCATCCTGATCAAGACCTGCATCCCCAGCTGACCAGCCCGGTTGTGTATAGGATACGTTTGCAACACCTGCAGGATTTCCCCCTTGTGTCAATAAGCCTACTTGATCTGGTCCATCGATAGGATGGGAGTTCATGAGCTTATCAATAAATACATGCTCAGCCTGATAGGTGAAAACCATTCTGTCGTCAGGTTCTCCTTTCAACATACTGGCGGCTCTTGAAGTAAGGAGTACTACGTTCACTTTCTTCCGAATTACCGTAGGTAATCCCTCACCGCGTACCTGGATTGTCACATCAACAGTATCACCAATAGTAATATTCTCTGAAGTAACAGACGTATAAATCGAAAGGAATGGGAAATTTTTGTAATTTATCGTTATATCCTCGGTCTTATTATTCCAGCTTGCCTCAACAACACTACTGGCATTTGCCGCTCCGTCATATCCTTCTTCGCCAACCTTGACAAAAGCACCAGGAATAAAATGCACAATAGCAAATCCATTCTCATTTGTCATATTGTATGAACTATCCAGGTATGGTGCTGAAGTCTGATTGCCCGAATAAATCTGGGTATTATTGATGGAGAAGTTCACTTGTTCTCCGGAAACAGGCATTCCTTTGCTATCGGTAATTTTTACTTTCACAGTAGAATTGACATTATTTCCAATATCCAGACTCGGGACCATCCCAGGGATGGCTGATATTCCCATATACACCGGTGTAGAATCATAAAATTCTACAACACAGGATCGTGATACAGGGGGATTATCCTCAATACTCTCCAGCGCATTCGCAGTTAGTGTTACGTATCCCGGATCATTTTTTGGCCCGTATAATATTACAGCAGATCCATCAGCAGAGGTTGTGACTTCAAATTCTTCATTTAGAGAGGTTGTAATATGAATATCCTTTCCGTTCAGAGGATTTCCGAATTCATCGTAGAGCCAGTATGTGATGCTGAAAATAGATTCGGGGTTGCCATCTGCAGGTTGATATAAAATGGCGGGATTAACGCTCTGGTCCATAACTGCCGGAGTTCCGCCTGCATAACCTTCGATATCTATATATTTCACTGAAGAAACAGTTGATGGGAGCGGATCGATAATAACATGCGTTTTACCAGGTAACACATCCATTTTTAGATTCATTTCAATAATTCCAGAGGAATTAACGGGTAGGCCAAGTACTGAATTAAAAATAGTTGTTCCATTATATTCAACGCCTTCCCATGATCCAGTGAAATAACCGGTTCCGTTTGGTGAACTCATCGAGAAATACACCTCCTCAGGAGGTCGGTCTTCGTTCAGTTCCCTTAAGTTATCAACTGGATTACCATATTGATCATACATTTTAACGATAATGGAGATATTTTCCGCGACAGGTACAACATTACTATAATATACTGTGATAAACTTCGGGGCGGCATGATCGATCGGTTGAATGATATTGACTGCAACACCTGGATCCTCCTCAAGTTCAGCACGGATGATTGCCTCACCACTTTTAGTACCGGTTGTGAAAATTGTTGTTGCATAACCGGTTTCGTTGGTAACAGCGACTTTTTGCGAGAGTGCTCCTGTCCCATATGTTATATTGAATGTAACATTCTTTCCAGGAACATCAGTACCGTAGAGGGTGTCAATGAGGTGTACGGTTATTGTAGCAGAATCCGAACCCGTTGCGGAAAGCCATGGCATATCTTCTGGAACCTGAACCAGTCCGTAAGCATCAACTGCTACGACACAGGATAGTGCTGCTAGAAGCAGGGCAATACAGAGCAGTTTATACTTGTTAGTATTCATTTCGCCACGAACGTCATTTTCAAATATATCTTGATATAGATTTTCAGAAGAAAATTCATGAATTAAGTTAATATTAAACACCTAACAGTAAAGCAGAACCACGTCCTAAATTGTCCAGCTTTGAAACAATATAAATATGAGAATCTGCAGTAAAGTGGTTTCCCAATCAAAAAATTTTAAGCAATATTTTGAAGTATCCTGGATTTTTGGAAGATTACCGGTTCCAATGCCTTCAATTTTTGCGCAAAATATAGCATAATTCTAAATACAATATAATCCGAACGTATTTATTTGTCATTGTGATTAATTTACACGAAAAGTGATGTAAAATTTATGATCTGAATTGGGGAAGGAAATAAGGCCAACGCACTCGGAATCGTCATTTACGTTCTTCGAAAATTGGTCTCATTTGGATGATCCCCAAGTGCATATCCCGCCCTGTCAAAGAACGCGCCACCAGAATAGTGGAGTCTATAATCCCCAATCCCCCTCTGTCATTGATTCTACCGGCAGTTTATGATAATTTTCTGAACTGATGGGAGGGCTATTTCCGGTCTTGGACACCGATCATTCATCATGCACCGATGTACTAAAAAAATCGATAACACGTCGGAATTATGCACGGACAGTCCTGTCCTATCCCTGTTTCCATATGGCTTGAAACGTCCAGAAAATCTATATATACTATATAACCCCCTCCCGAATCGTATTTCTAACAAGCCTTGCATCTTCTCTTATTTTATGATTGGAGGACAATCCATATAGATCGAATAAAAGTACAGATTTTAATCCCCCCAAATAAGAATTCAAGTAAGAATAAACCGCAAAATTGATCGTACTCGAAGGGGAATACAAGTTTGGAAACAACAATGCATTCCCCCTTGATAGTAGAACCTCAGGACCCAAAATGGTTGCTTTTGCAGAAGGTCTTAGCGGTTGTATCCACCCGCAGAACCAAACAGGAACTCTCGAAAAAAGGTATTACCCCTGTGGCCTCTGCGGAACAGGCAATCAAAATTGCCCTGGTGGCCATGTTCTTCTCAGTCGATATTGCCTTTGTGGTCCAGGAAATGAGAACTCGGAAGAAGTTACGCCGGTTCATTGGAATTCCGGATATTGTATCCGTCGACACTATCTATCGATTTTTCAGTAAATGTGATGAAGCCCAATTCGTATCCGTCATATCCGGCATCCTCAATTCCTGCTGCACACATCGGAGAAAACGAGGGAATATGACATTCCTGATCGATGCAACAGCTATCACTCTCGATCTCAACTGGTTCAGAAGAACCTTTTCAAAAAAACAACTCGAGAAAAGAGAGTTTAAATGGGGATACTCGCCCAGTCATGGCCATTACATCGGTTATAAACTGACCCTGGTCATCGAGTATCCCTCCCTCCATCCGGTCTGCATACTCCTCCATCCTGGATCTCCTCATGATTCGGTCCTCTATGAGGAAGTTATGACCGATCTAAAACGACGGAGAATCATCCGAATCGGGGATTTAGTGGTCTTCGACAAAGGTTACTATTCCTATGGGAATTATGTGAATGGAATCTTCAAGTTCAACGTTGTACCGTTGATATTCTCGAAAAAGAATTTCTCCGTGAAGAAATTAATGAACCATCTCAACTATCCGATCTGGATCTTTGGCCGGTCCGATACAAAGCTACTCATGGTTCGGTTTAGATCATTGGCATCTCGGTTGATCAATCATCTACGGAGTATTCCTCCATTCATGGAAAAGAGATCCTTGATAGAAGACGTCTTTAAAACGGCCAAGAATGCTTTCTCCTTGAGGAAAATCCATAGGTATACTTCGAGATCTGTGGCAAAGACGGTTTGTTTGAATGTACTTTTACTCGGGCTTGTTATTTCTTTGGGCTTTGATAAAAAGGTCGATTTACAGCGCCTCTCTGAATGGTGATCTGGGGAGGGGGTTAAT
>JAAYWH010000113.1 GCA_012516785.1 Methanomicrobiales archaeon | reverse complement strand
CTCAAAAATTTCCCGGGCACGGGATTCAATCTTTTTTTCCTGGAGGATATATAGGAGCAGGACAATTCCGAGGAAAAATGAGAGAAGAAGTATTATGATCCATTCGATCATGCAATCACTGCCATCTTCCGTATATTATCCTACATTCATCTTTACTGTGTCAGATCCCAAGAGGGATCAGGGAAGGCTTTGGCTATTGAATGTCACTGTGAAAGAGAGATTCCGTCCCCATACTAGCTCAGGGTATTGCCCCCTGCAATGGGAAAAAATGCTATGGGAAAAAAAAGATCCTGTATGGTCTGGCTAGGAGCGGTTGCATTCATGAAGCAGTTCAAGGGAGGTTCGGGCTGTCTTTCTGACCCGCGAATCCGGATCTTCCACCGCATTTTTGAGGAGATCTTCCGCCTCTGTACATTTCATGACTCCCAGTGCCCGTGCACAGGCATTTCGTATACTGGCATCCCCTGAAACGAGCCCGTGCTTGAGCGAGACGGCCAGGTCCGGATTGTTGATTGAGCGGATCCCTGCGGCTACCATCTCCCTTATATACCACTTCTCTTTCGGGAGATGACCTATAAGGTCAGTAAGGAGGCCAGGGTTCTTGATATGACCTATCCCACTCACTGCCTCCTGGCGTTTCATCCAGTCATCGGATTTCAAGCCCCTTAGGATATGGACGACCTCATCACGATCAGTATTGTTTTTCCTCATTTGGCGAATCCCACTGTAGTGTGTATCGGGGTAATTATTTATATTATTGGATGGAAAGTTCTTTCTGTTTCATCTAGACACTCTTATACCTTGCTTTTCATTATTCCAGTGTCCTCTCCGGTTGGATCAGGATAATTCTATAAACTCGCAGATCAAACGTTTTTTTTAGTAAAAGTAAAGTCATAAAATGGAGTTGATGTACTGACTGAGAAGAAACCGGGTCAGGCAGGTCCCCCTGAGGAGATAGTGAGGGTTCGCATTCCAAACAAGCGGAATCGCGAAATTTTTGCGTGCGCTGAACTGATGATGGGCGCAAATCATATACGGGTGAGGTGCTTTGATGGTGTCACCAGGATGGGCCGTATCAAAGGTAAAATAAAAAAGAAGGTCTGGATCCGGGAAGGAGATATCCTCATTGTTGTGCCCTGGAGTTTCCAGGACGATAAGTGTGATATTATTTACCGGTATACGGGTCCCCAGGTAGAGTGGCTGAGGCGCAACGGGTATCTGTAACCTATTATTCAGTAAAAGGGCATCAATCAGAGTGACTTTATAGTACGCAGAGCAAGTTATTTTGATGAAAGTATCTCCGTGCATTTTACTATTCTTCATTATTACAGGCGTTTTTTTAAGCGGATGTATTACAGGTGATACTAACGATCAGAATCAGAGTGAACGAGTAGCTGATGCAGAAGGCATGGCACGTAAATCGCTGGAAAATGTGAATGCGACACTCCAAAAGGACCAATCAAATACAACTGCCTGGGTGACCAAAGGGAATATACACCAACGTTTAAAGGAGTACGATGAAGCGAACTATGCCTATGATCGAGCGCTGGATTTGGAACCAAACCTAACTCGGGTGTGGCTTTACAAAGGAAATATTCAACATATTCAGGGTAATTTATCAGAAGCACTCCGGATGTACGAAACTGGAATTGCACTTGATCCCAACCAGTCCCTCCTTTGGGCGTATCGGGGCAGAGCCCTTGCCTCCCTCGCCCGCTATGATGAAGCTCTCTCCTCATACAACCATGCTTTGGTTCTCGATCCTTCAAATGCCATAGCTGGAGTCGATAAAGGCGACCTGTTAAAAGCACAGGGTCATTTTGATGCTGCTCTCAGTGCATATTCTGTCGCTATTACCGCGAATCCTGGGAATATCGAAGCCGCCAAGGCAAAAGCCGATCTCGAGAAGAGTTTGATGCGATTCCACGAAGCACTTCAAACCTACGACTATATCCTCAATGTGACTCCGGATGACAGTTCAGCCTTGTCTGGGCGAGCAGACACCTTGGCAGGGCTTGGGAGATTTGAGGAAGCAGTTACTGTCTATGACACTATCCTCACCACATCACCTAATAATTCACAGGCTTTCGCTTACCGGGCGTATTCATTGAATTCTTTAGGTAAGTATGAGGAGGGGTTGCAATCTGCAGAGAGATCTCTTGATATTGAACCTGGAAACACGGTTGCCTTGAATAACAAGGGTACCGCACTCCATGCACTGGGACGTCCCGGTGAAGCACTTGATTCTTTCAACGAAAGCGTAAGACTCAATCCTACGAATGCCGTTGCCTGGACGAATAAGGGATATGTCCTTGCCTCAATGGGCAGATATGAGGAAGCCCTGGAGGCATACAACATCTCCCTTGAATTGAATCCGCGGCAGGCCAATATTTGGGGATACCAGGCATCTGCCCTGGTGGCAGTATCCCGGTTCGATGAGGCAGTTCTCGCAGCTGAAAAAGAGCTTGAGCTGAATCCTCAAAATTTCCGAGCTCTCACTGCAAAGGGGGAGGCTCTTACCAACCTGAAAAAGTATGATGAAGCTGCAGCAATCTTCAGGGAAGCATCCAAACTCAATCCTTCTTCGGTGACAACGTGGCTTAATCTTGGTTATGTTCTGTTTGCCACGAAAGACTACGAAGATGCCAACGACGCTTTTCAACACGCACTTGAAATAAAACCTGATGATTCCCAGGCCTGGAGGTATAAGGTGTCATCGTTGATAGCCCTTGGACGAGGGGGTGAAGCGGTTCGTTACTATGATGGTGAGCTGTCAGAAGATCCCAACAACACCGTTGCTTTGATGAATAAAGGCTATGCACTGCACCAGATGAAGCAATATCAGGATGCCATCACGATATTCGACAAGGTAATCGGACTTGAACCAAACAATACTGCAGCTCTTTTGAATAAGGGCTATGATCAGATTGCAGTCGGGAATTATCTTGGGTCTATCGATACCTATGACCGGGTTCTCGCACTGGAACCTGATAACAGCGAAGCCCTCCTCTACAAGGCCGTCGCACTCTACCGTATAAACCGCTATGAGGAAGCACTCGCGGTCATTGAGAAATCACAGGGTCTCAATCCCAATAGTTCGGCGATCTGGGCAAACAAGGGGTATATTCTCACAAAAATCGGTAGAATTGACCAGGCAATACAGGCATTTGACAAGGCCCTTGCGCTTGATCCGAACAATTATGACGCTGAGATAGGCAGAATCGAAGCGATCAGGATCGAATGGCCGTCATACCGGGGAACCTGAAATGAGGTTTGAACGGAAGTCTGGCCTCAAAACCTCTCCCCAGGTAATGAACCAAATGATCTATGCTTGATTAGCATGAGCATAGACTGTCTGATAAATGGAATAATGAAGGCTTCCTCGTTTGCACCGTATAAGAGTATTCTATCGTGAACATTGTTAAAGGATCAACCCAGATAGTATAATTCGAACCCAGGGTGT
>JAAYWH010000112.1 GCA_012516785.1 Methanomicrobiales archaeon | reverse complement strand
CACCAGGTGAATGCACTCCTGATGGGTCCCGGGGGTTATACCACGAGAGATTACCTGAAAGCAGGGGGCATCATGAGTGTGATCTTCATTGCCGTGGCTGTGATCCTGATCTTCCTTCTTTTCTGACATGATCAGAATGAGAATTCCATGCCCTCCTTGAGGAGACTACACCCTGACCAGGATGATCGCTCACTCGGAACATCCCTTTTCGGTATCCCTCGACAGAAGCAGCTCGCCGGCTGGGGACCGGCCTCCTCCTCACCGGCATGAGAGCCCCTACGGGTCACTATCACGAGGCATGAAGAGTGGTGGCATCCCTGGCAGGGGTCGGGGGATGCGATCCCCACGGTCAATACCTTTATCGTGCTCTTCTCCGAAGATTTCAATTGCTGGTATCATCCCGATGAAACGAGTTGTGATCGAGGTTCCGAAGGATAAGTCAGAAAAAATTCACGCCAAGTTCAGGGATACCATATTCTCGATACATGAAGGCGAACAGTCTACCCGGTTTATCCTCTATATCCCCGATGAGATGCTCGATGACCTGATACACCAGACCAATGGATCGGTAAAAGACGCCTATCCCTCCCGGCCGGTCTGGACTGGCTTCATCCCTGATTACGAGAACCTGGCAAAGGATGATGATCGGAGTATCCTCATCGAAGTCACCACCCCCGATTTTATCATCTCCCCGTTTGTTGACAAAATGAAGGAGAGAGTGGGATATTCCCGGAGGAAGAAAGAGGAGAAAACCCCCATCGAAAAGATCATCGCATCAATCGAATCGAACACGGAATTCGACAGGAAAAAATTTATCCTTGCCGCCATTGCCGGGATCGTGGCCATGATCGGGTTATTCCTGAACAATATCGGCATTATTATCGGTGCAATGCTGATATCCCCACTGCTCGGCCCGATTTATGCCCTTGCGATCTATGTTGCCATCGGCGATGTTAAGACAACGGTGCGGTGCCTTGAGATACTGGGGCTGATGGTCATCATGCTGGTCAGCATTGCAGCGGCAGCCTCATTCGCCCTGTCATTTGTCATCGATCTGCCCCTCACCCCGGAGATCATGTCAAGGACCGATCCCCACGCGGTGTTCATCCTGATGGCGGTCCTCCTCGGTCTGGCCACGATGATCGCACTGTCGGAAGGAATTCCCGAGGGGATAGCCGGGGTTGCAATCGCAGCTGCACTCCTTCCCCCTGCAGTGGTGACAGGGATATCGCTGGCTCTTTTTCCGGGAGGAGCCGTGAAGGCGATCGTCCTTACTCTCCAGAACGTGGTCGGTCTGATTGCGGGAAGTATCATCGGGGTCATGTTTCTCCACATCGGGCCAAGGGATCTCTTTGCACAGATACAGTCAAGGCAGGTTGTCACCCGGGTCGTCTGGTTCCTCGCGATCCTCATCCTTTTCCTCGTGATCATCTCGTTTCTCGTATGACAGGGAGGTGAATAGAGTCAGAGAGAGTGAGACAGAAAGGAAAAGGGGATATCGTTCCCCTGTCCTGTTGCTCTGCTGGTCAGAATAACCAGACTTTTCTTGGGACAGGTGTTTCCAGGGGGATTTCCCTGTAATCGTCGAACCAGAGTGCGTGGGGGTTGCTCTTCATCACCATGAATTTTCCGATCAGGGCCTTTTCTGCAGCCTGGTGGTACCGCATGAAGACACACTCTGCCTGCCTGCCGACAACTTCGATCTTTCCCGTTGCATGGGACATCACGAACCGTGCCCTCTTCGCGAGCCCGGAGCACGCCTGCCAGGCCTGCTGGATCACATGGTATGACTGTTCAACCGGTACCTGGAACAACCTGTTCCCCAGTGAGGGACGGCATTGGAACACATAGTACGGTGTCACCCCTGAAAATGAGAGCGTGCGGAAGAGTGTGGTGAACGTCTCCGGGGAACTGTTCACTTCGTTCAAGACAGGCGTCTGGTTGACCACGATCACCCCTGCACGATGCAGCTGCTCGAGCGCCTGCAATGATTGTGTGGTAAGCTCGTTCGGGTGGTTGAAATGGGCCATCAGGTATATCCTCTTCTCGACAGTGGTATATCGAGAGAGGACCTCGGATAGGTGGGGATCTGAGAGGATCCGGAAGGGGTTATAGGCGGGAATCTTGCTCCCGATACGGATGATGTTCACATGGGGGATCTCCCGTAATTCTTTCAGGATACGCTCAAGGCATGATGTCTCGAGGATGAGTGGATCACCCCCGGTGAGCAGGACATTGGTGATCTCAGGATGGGTCCGAATGTATTCTAATCCCCGGGATACGTCTTTTACCGTCTCGCGTTCGCAGTTGACAAACAGCCTTTTCCTAAAACAGAACCTGCAGATCCCCCCGCATACATCCGAGAGCAACAACAGCCCCGTCGGCTGGTACTTGTGCTGCAGGCCGGGAAGTTTCGTGTAATCTTTCTCGTGCGAAGGATCAAGGGAGCCGCCCCCTTTAAGCTCCCGCGGATCGGGTATGACAATCTTCCTGAGCGGGTCATGGGCATTATTCCAATCGATGAGGGACAGGTAGTAGTCATTAGCCCTGAACGGGAATGTTTGACAGACCTGCTCCATCTCTCTCTTCTCTTTTCCAGGAAGCCCGACAAGGTTGTCGAGCTCATCGATGGTATGGATGTACTTCGGATGCATGGGTCACCTCCTTGGGGTGGTATCCGTCCGGTCAGTCAGACAGATTCGTGGTCAATACCGTTGTTTCGGCGATACAGCGGTTCTCTTAAAAACCAGGACAAGCCGTTAGCCTTCCTTATCTTCCTCATGTTTTAAACCCTTTTTCCCGGATGCCCGGCATTCAAACAGGATACCGGAACCGTTCCCCTGCAGGTCCCTCCTGATCTCCCTCTGGCACAATCAACTTATACTCCCTGCAGAGAAATGGTCATTCAGTCACTGGATGAGTGCGTATGGAGGGACCGCTGGAACGGATTGAAAAAGAGCACGGAACTCTTTCCACGCTCCAGAAGATCCTCCTCTCGACCGATGGATCGGTAACCTCCCTCCTTGAAGCAATCGAGGGGGAAGAGGTGACAAT
>JAAYWH010000016.1 GCA_012516785.1 Methanomicrobiales archaeon | reverse complement strand
TACGAGATGCTCGGGAACGATGATCCATTCCTCTCCCTGAAAGAGGAGAGCGACCGGATTGCCCGGGAGGTCTGCTCCGTGGTGCGGGGCCGGCTCTCGGAGTTCCGGGATTACGTGCTTGCGAGCATCATCGGGAACACCTTCGATTACGGGGTCAAGGGCCACCAGGTGACCGGGGACTTCCTCGGGTACTTCGAGCAGGAGTATGCCGCCGGGCTTGCCATCGACCACACCGATCGGATCGCCCGCCTGATCGACCGGGTGGTCTACTTCACCGACAACTGCGGGGAGATCGTCTTTGACCGGCTCCTTCTCGAGTACCTCCACCGGCAGGGATCCCATGTCACCCTCGCCGTCCGGGACATGCCGATCCTGAACGATGCCACCATGGCTGAGGCCCGTGCCCTCCACCTCGACCGGTATGCCGATGTCCTTACCACTACGGGGTGCGGGTGCGAGATCGGGGTCCGCCTCGACTGCATGCCGCCGGAACTCGCAGCCGCGGTCGATAACTGCACCCTGATCATCGCCAAGGGGATGGCAAACTACGAGTCGATCTCCGAGTTCACCGGGATGCCTCCCGTCGCCTTCCTGATGGCAGCCAAGTGCGACCCGATCGCTGAAGAGGTTGGCGTCGTGCGGGGAGCCAAGGTGGCCATGCTCCGGGACCGGAACTGACCACAGAATCCGGGGATTCCTGGGAGCATTGGTATCATCCCTGTTTTCGGGAATGTCATGCAGGATTTTTCCCGAACGAAAAAAGGTATTGATCCGCCGCCGGGGCGCCCTTCGGGGCGGCGGCGTGAATCGTGGTGGGGTGTGGGGGCATAAGCCCCCATAACTACAACCAGTTCATCACTGTTCCGCATGCTTGAGTGCGAAAGAGATTACCCTATTCTGGGAATCCCGGTATAGAACAGAAGAGAAGATGCTCCTCCAGCCAACAACCGTGGGCCCCGCCGTTCCCGATCAGATCTCCGGGTGGTAATGGTACGGGCCGATCAGGGCGGGCCCCGAGGCGATCACCTCGGCAAGCAGCGGCCGGAAGAGGACCGCCGCAAGGATGGCCGCGGTGATGATGGCGATGAGGATCGCGATCATGGCCTTCCCGAAGCTCGCCTTGTGGAGCTCCTGTATCCCGATCATCCCCACGACCACCGACCAGAGCGGGGCGGCAAATGCCCCGATCACCGGGATCCACCCGATCAGTATCGCCGGGGTGAGAGAGTACAGGGTGACCTTGATCGTCTTCTCAAGACCGTTCCTGCCGCATACCACGATGATCCAGAGATGGAGCCAGCACGCGTAGCCTACCGCAATCACCACCGTCAGGGCAAGGATGATAAAGAACGAGAGGACGACATTTCCGCCCCCGAACCCGAGCCCGGCAAGGACGAGGGCCGGGTGCTTGGAGACCGCGATGCCGGAGATGATCGTGGACAGGAGGGTGTAGATGATCGAGATGATAACGAAGTAGATCACGGTGTCCTGCAGGTGCTCGTCCCGCACCTGCCAGAACGCCTCGCTTGGGCTGAAAAGAAATCCCCGTATCTTGTCGGAGATCCGGACTATCATCCAGGTACCCCTCCGCTCATCCGGATCATATGGTCTGTACTCCTTCGTGCTGTTCGATCATATACCTGGCGAAGAGGAGGCGCCTCATACGAGCCCCCGTTCCGCGGCAATCTCCCGTGTCCGGGCGATCGCCTCCAGGGCATCGACCCTCTTCTGGTCGACGGCAGAGGTGGACAGGAAGCCGGCGAACCGTTCCCTCTCCTGCGACGCGATCCGTTCCCCGGCCCCCAGGCAGATCGCCTCCCAGGTCCGCTCCGGGAAGTAGAGGGACTGGGCGATGGAGAAGAGGAGCCCGGCCGAAGCGGGCGAGAGCACCCCTTCCCGCTCTGCAGCCCTGATCGTGCACCGGATATTGATGAGCGGTTCGGAGAGGGGAAGATTCGTCTCCGGGTCATACACGAGGGCGACTTCGTCGTCGGAGGTCAGGATGCCGTCCCGGTAGAGCCGGAAGATCGTCCCCACCCCCTCCATACCCAGCGGAGCGAGTTCGGCAGCACGGAGCGCCCCCATGGAGGATGCCCCGATCACCCGAACCCCCTGTGCAAGGGCACCGAGGATCTCCCGGTGCCCGACCGAGCAGTCCTGGAAGAAGACGCCGTCGATGAGGGTGATGATCCGGGCACCCTCTGCTGCCGCATCCGTGATGTCCCCGCGTTTTGCCGGCGGACGATAGTCTGCCGCGAGGAGCCGGCCGGCAGCGGCCTGGTCAAGACTTGGACCGAGAAAAATGACGATCCCGTGCCTCATGGCACCTCCTGCCGATCCGCTCCCGGTCCATGGCAAAGACCTCGAGCCCCGGCACGATCACCCTGACGACCGGGACTCCAATCGATTCCCGCGTGAGGTCCACAATGATCACCTGCGGGAGGCCGGCCTCCTTCAGCCGCTCCCTGGCACGATCGATGTCCTCCAGAAAATCGCTGGTGTCACAGGAAGGGATATCGGTAAAGTTCCTCGTCTCATGGGAAGAGAACCAGTACCGGTTCATCCGCTTTGTCCGCTCGTACCCCATCTTCTTCCGTATGTCGGCGACGGTGGTATCCTCTCTCGCCCCGTGGATCTGGGTGAGCCGGCTCTGGGCAACCTCGGTCAGGGCCCGGAGGACCGCGATCCGTGCGCTGGTATGGGTGCCCATGCCGATGGTGAGGAGGGCGGGGTCCTGCAGCAGGGTATCGTCCGATACCGCGGCAATGGTCGGGATCCCGATGTCGCTGGTGATATCCTTCACCGTGACCTCGACTCCTGCAGCCCCGAATTTTTCGAGGAGACTCCCGGCGAGGGGATCATCGATCTCCCCGACCTGGGGTCCCGTATCCCGGGTGACCTCTGCAAGGGACCAGGCATCCCGCTCGATGATCTCCATCAGGGCATGGAAGACCGCCTCCTCGCTGGTATTGCCGGACGCAAGTCCGTTGGTGGAGGTCCGGAAGAGCTGAGGGTATTCGCGGGGCAGGGGGTGGAAGACCGCACTGGCAGGGACGAGGATCTCCTCGCCTGCACCGAGGTCATATCCCGTGACCCACGGGATCGGGGCATCCGGGATGCTCCCGGCGGGGAGGATCAGCCGGGACGGGTCGAGCACGGAGACCTCCCCGCCGCAGAGCCGGGAATACGGCGAGACCAGGAGCGTGCGGTTGTCCAGCTCGGCCGAGTACCGCTCGATCCCCTCCATCATGGCAGAGACCTTCGCCTCGGCGGGGGTGGCCCCCTTGCCGTTGTAGACCGAGACGGCGCCAAGCCCGGCGGTCGGCCGGATGCTCGAGAAGACCGGTATCCCGATCCGGTCGAGGTTCGTGATATCGGCAACCCGGGTGATGCCGGCGGCTGGGAGGATCCGCTCCACCCGTGCGAGGGTCTCTTCGGGGGAGACCGTCCGCTGGGTATCGTTCAGGTAGACCTTTCTGCAGGAGGAGAGTAACATCGGGAGGAAGCCTCGGGAAGGGTGAATTTCTGGAGAAAGGTTCGCCGGTTTCCGAGATGAGCCTTTTGATTCCCTTCGAGCGGTCCCTGCTGTTGTGCAGGGATCATGGCTGCCCGCTTCGTGCCGGTTCCGTCAATGAACCTCTGCAAAGGGTCGGCATGCAAGGGAGGCAGGGTGGGACAAAGCCCCTGTTTTCGATCCTCGCCCGCAGGAGTGCGAAGCGCCTCTTCTCAGACTGCGGTCAGACTGAAGAGGTAAGGGAGCATGATCAGTGAGAAGAGTATCACGATCATCAGGGTCGAGATGAAGGTCACCACGTACAGGGAATAGCGCCCAATCCCTCTCCGTTCAAACAGCCGGTCGACCCCCTCTTTCAGGATGTAGCCACCGTCCAGCGGGACCATCGGGATGGCATTGAAGAGCCCGACACTGATGTTGATCCACCCGCACCAGAAGAGGAAGTGGATGATCCCGAAGAACCCTGCCCATGGGACGGAATAAAACTCCTGTGCGGCGGTATCCAGAGCCAGGATCCGGAGGGGGTTTCCAAACCCACCGATATCGAAGGGCACGGTCAACAACCTGAGGAACCCTATCGGGGAGATGCTGCCTTTGATCGTGTCGAGGACGAGGGCCGGGTCATAGTAGGTGACCCCCATAAACCCGGTGGTCCGGTTCGCAAGCTCCTCCGGCCACTCCGACAGGGTCAGCTGGTAATCGCTGATCACCCCCTGGTGCCCGATGGTGAGGGTGACCGTGTCCCCGGGCCGGGTGCTGTTCAGGATGGCGGCGACATCGGCCGGGGTGCTGACGGAGGTTCCGTTCACCGCGTGGATAAGGGAATAAGCGGGTATCCCTGCCTGTTCGGCAGAGTAGTTCTGGTAGACCCCGCCGATGACCGGACCGGCTGCCGGGGCTGCCAGCCCCATCAGGAGGATCAGGGCAACAAAGCAGAGCCCTCCCACCACGATATTGTTCGTGATGCCGGCCCCAAACATCCGGATCTTCTTCATTCCCCTTGCCTGGCTGAGTTCCTCCTCGTCGGGCTCGACAAAGAAGCCGATGGGGAGGACAAAGAGGAGCGCCCCCATGCTCCTCACCCGGATATTCTCGACACGGGAGAGGATGCCGTGCCCGAACTCGTGGATAGCGATCGTTACCACGAAGGCGAGCCAGACCGCGATGGTGGAGGGGACATACTCGTTCAGCCCTGGGATCAGGAGGATGTTCTGCGGGGCATAAATCCCCGTGGGCTCAGGCCGCACCGCGAAGGTGTAACTGAGCGAAAGGACGAGGAGGATGGTCATCACCACCGATATGACGATGACCATCAGCACGCCGAACGTGGCGTAGGCCCGGAGGAAGGTGGAGTACTTCCGGAACCGGTCAAAGAAGCCCACGCTCATGGTCTTGACCGCCATGATCGGGCCATAGAACATGATATGCTCCGAAAAGTACCCCTTCTGCCGGATGATCAGCGCGACTGCTGCGTACAGCGCGACGGCAGTGATCAGTACGGGGAGCCATTCCATTCTGTAGCTATGGGTGGGGTGGGGACATAATAATGATGACCCGGGAAACCGGGCGGTTCAGGGACTCCCGGGGCCAGGAAAGTGCCCCGGCTCCTGCCGTTCCCCGCAAAAGAACGAGAGATCGGTCTGCCCGGCACGGCCGAGGATCTGACGGGTCGTCTCCCAGGAGGTGCGGGCGATAGGTGGCGGCCGGCCGTTCTCGCCGATGTACGCCTCCATGAACGCAATCGTGGTATCATCTGACGGATACCCGCTCCCGATCACCCCGTATTCCCCGGCAAGTTCCGCGATCAGCCGGTCGCGGACCACCTTTGCCACGATCCCCGCCGCAGAGACGACCGGGATGGTGGCATCGGCATGATGCCGGGCGACGACCCGGCAGGGATAGCCGACGCGGGCGGTGACCGCACGCCCGAACCGGGCGGCCACCACGTCGCAGGCGTCCACGTACGCGATCGCGGGGTGGAGTTCCCGGATCACCTCGGCATGGGCAGCGGCCATCAGCTGGTTCATATTCATCGAGCGCCGGCGGATATCGATCTCCTCGGCCGTGATGACGAGCACGGTGTAGTGGACGCTCTCCTGGATCCGGCCAAAGAGGTCCGTCCGCGCAGCAGGGGAGAGGGTCTTTGAATCCCGGACCGGGATCGCGGCGAGATCCTCTTCGGATTCGCACCCGACACAGGCGACCACGAGCGGGCCGAGGACGGCCCCTTTCCCTGCCTCATCGACCCCGGCAAACATCAGATCCCTTGGTATGATGCGCAAGTTATTTCAATGGCGATGATGGTAACCCCACTCTATGTACATCATCATCGTGGGCTTGGGCGGTATCGGGAGGAGCCTTGCAGCCCAGTCGGTGGGGAACGGGGACAACGTCGTGATCATCGACCGGAACGAGCAGCGGTGCAGCGAGATGCTCGAGCATTACGATGTCCTCGCGATCACGGGAAACGCCACCGACAAGGTCATCCTCGAGGACGCGGGGATCGACCGGGCAGATGCGCTCGTGGCGACCACCAGCGATGACTCGGTCAACCTGATGACCTGCTGGCTTGCCAAGCGGTTCAAGGTTGCGAACGTGGTCTCGATCGTGAACAACGTCGAACACTCGGACCTCTTCAAGGAGGTCGGGGTGAAGATCAGCGAGAACCCCGACGAGCTCGTGGCCTCCCGGCTCTATTACTGGGCCCGGAACCCGATGCTCCAGCAGCTCGCCTCGATCCCAGGGGGGACGATCTTCGAGGTGGTCGCAGAGAAAGGTGCCCCCATCGTGGACCATGAGATCCGCGAACTGAAGGTGAAGGACTTTGTCTTCATCGCGATCCGGAGGCTGGGCGGCGAGCTGATCATCCCGAGCGGGACGATCCGGATCCGGCCGGGGGACACCATCACGGTCTTCACCAAAAAGGAGGCCGAGGTCGAGACACTCGAGCTCCTCAACCGGCAGCTCAGGGTCCCTGCCACCTGAACGGGAAGGCCGGGGCCTCCCCTTCCAGGGGATGTCCTGGGGAGATCCATGAGGGGGTCATGCCTTTGGTGGTGCACTCCCTGCCTGCCTCTTCTGAGTTCTTTTACCGTAACCGGACCGGTGGATACTTTCCCCTTATTCCTATCAGAAATCCCCCCCGGTATGGACAACGGGCGGCCTGGAGAGGAAAAAAACGGGTGAAAAGAAGAGGAGGGTGAAGTTACCCGATCGTTGCCTTGAGGAGGGCGAGTTCGGCCACCAGTTTCGGGTTCCGCTTCATCAGTTCCTTGATCAGGGTGAAGGTCGAGAAGTCCTTCAGATCGAGGGACCGGGCTGAGTGGATGATCGCGTTCAGCTTGTCATCGGGGAGATTGATCAAATACTCCTTGATATGGTAGTTCCGCTCGATCGCCTTTCCCATGGTCGAGGAACGCCAGCCCTGGTCGTAAAGCATCAGGGCATCCGCATCGGTCTTCCCGGCACCCATCGCCTGGATGGCGACCTTTGCCGCGAGGTCCCCGGTGTACATCGCGTTGTAGATGCCCCCGCCGGTGAGCGGATCGACGACCCGTGCCGCATCGCCCGCGATGATCAGGCCGTCGGCAACGGTTCGTGAAAGGGGGCGGCAGACCGAGACTCCCCCGACGATGCACTCGATGGTCTTGCCGCCGGGGAACCGTTCCCTCACAAACCGGTCGAGGTAGTCCTTTGCACGGTGGCCAGCCCCGCTTTTCTTGCCCGAGATCCCGATCCCGACGTTCGCGGTCCGCTTCCCTTTTGGGAAGATCCAGAGGTAGCCTTCCGGTGCTACCTCGTTTCCGAGGAAGAAGGTCGTGCACTCATGGTCGATCTCGATGCCGGTCATCAGGTACTGGCACGAGCTCATGATCTCCCGGACCGGGACCGCGGTATTCACCCCGCACCAGCGGGAGAACTTGGACTCGACACCGTCGGCTGCAATCGTCACGGCAGCCTCCACCTTCTTCTGTTCCCCGCAGGACTCGAGCACTGCACCCTTCACGCTACCCCCTTCCATCAGGGGTGCCGAGGCACGGGTCTTGACCATCACGTCCGCACCTGCATCGGCGGCCTGCCAGACGAGCTCCCGGTCAAAGACCTTCCGGTCGATGATGTACCCGATCTTGCTGCCGGCCATCGCCGCTTCAAGCATCATTGTTGCCCCGTCCGGGGCGACGATCTCGGCCCGCTTGAGCTCGACTGCGATCCAGCGCTCGTCAGGTGTGACGAACTCGGCGAGGGCTTCTTTCCCTATGCCCTCGGCACACCGGACGGGAGCCCCGATTGCCGGGCGCTTCTCAACGAGGAGTACCGAATGGCCTGCCTGTGCCGCGGTTCGTGCCGCAATGGCACCTGCCGGGCCGCCGCCGATGACGAGCAGGTCGTAGTCAGTCCTCATCCTTCACCTCCAGGGCACCAACCGGGCATACCTTGGCACAGATCCCGCAGGAGGTGCACTGGTCATCCACCTCCAGGTAGGCATCGATCAGCTCGAGCGCACCCTCGGGACATACCGAGACGCAGCACCCGCAGTACCCGCAGACATCACGATGAATCTGAAGCATCTTTTAGGTATAGGGAAGGTTCCCCCATAATCCTTTCTTGCGGGGAAGGGTACAGAAGAAAGGGCGATCTCTCTGATTTTTGGTCAGAAGAAAGAAAAGGAGCCGAAACGCCCACCTCCCCCCGGTATGAGACTGACCCTCCCTTGCCTGAACGATTCGATCGCGGGGGCGACCCGGCCATCAATGGCAGCGAGTTCTTTGATCGGGGTCCTGGTGAGCACCGATATCTCGTCAGTATCCGGGGTGACAAACCGGTCATAGAGCAGGGTGCATGCCCTGGTGGCGACCGATGAGGAGCCGATCACCAGACGGATGATCTCGGCGAGGGGGATGATATGCAGGTAGGGGGGCCTTTCTGTCGGGGGTGCATCGGTAAGTTCCGCTGCCCGATCAGCGACCCCCTTCTTGATCAGGCCCCGGTCGTCCGGGCACCGCCACCGGACCGATGCTGCAAAGGCTGGGGTGTAGTGGGTATAGCACCGGGTGCAGGCCGTCTGGTTATACTTCCCCTCTTCGGGGAAGAACCCGGCATTCATCGTGATATGCCCTCTTCTGATGCTCTCCATCACCCCCCGCACGGTTGCCTCCTCATCCGGGATCCCGAAGAACTCCCGGCCCAGCTTCGCAGGGTCAGGGCTGTGCGCATCGGAGTTTGAGAGGAACGGGATGCCGGCAAGGTCGGAGATGCCTGCCCCGTAGCTGCTGTCGGCCGAAAGACCGAGCTCGAGGAAGTCCGGCCGCTCGGCCCCGTAGCACCCGGAGAGGCAGTCGAAGGCCGCATACAGCGAGGTCCAGGGAGTGAACGCATGGGCAGGACCGATCAGGCCGCCGAGGTCATGGACCCTCCCTGCAATCTCGCTCCCTGGCAACCTGACATGCGGCCGCCCGGTCTCTGCAAGGCGTGCGGCATGGCGGCCAAGATCAGAGGCGAGGTCCTCGAACCGTTCAAACGATTCGAGGATGATCAGGTGGTGGACCCGGTCATGGTCCTCCACCTCAGCGGTGGGCACCACCAGCACCTCTCCGGTGTCAGGGATGCGGTTCCAGAGGTCCCGCCAGCCGGCGTGGAGTGCATCCCCACTGCCGAGAACCCCGATCCCCTTCTTCCGGCATCCCTCGACCAGGCAGGAAGGAAGCATCCGGGACGACGAGGCGATGGAAAAACAGGAGTGGATGTGCAGGTCGCAGAAGAGCCCGCTGTTCATACGATGTAGCGGAGCTCGTCGTCCTGTGCCCCGCGTTCACCATCGATCAGCTTCTGGAGCACGTGCTCCATCTCGCATGCCCGCTGCTCGAGCCTCGTCGGGTCGATCTCGATCGCGAGCAGGGTGGAGAGGACTTTCAGGAGGCTTGCAGCGCTCCGCGGATCGACAAGGTATCCCGAAGTCTCCCCCATGAGGCAGATCCCTTCGATGCTGCGGGAGACGCCAAGCCCGAGGAGGAGCCCTGCTGCCCCGATAATGCCCCCTCCGGGCTCATCTCTCCCGACCACCCCCCCTGCGTCCTCGATCATCCCGCGGAGCCCGGGGGAATTGACCGCACCAAGGACCCGCGGTTCATCGACAAGGTGGCCAACACCATATCCTCCCAGGGTATAGATCCGGGATACCCCGCATTCGGCAGCGATGTCCAGGTAGGCATCGGCGAGGAGGTAATGCCCCTCGCTCGAGGTGGCCTGGTAATCGCCGACGAGGAAGAGGAACCGGTGGGTCTCGCCGGCATAGTAATAGAGCTCGTTATTGGCGAGCCGGACGGTCCCGTGCTCATCGATGATCACCTGGGGCGGGAAGAAGATCGAGTGGATCTCGGCTACCTTTTTTGCACCGAGCTCCTGGATCATGTGCTCGGCGACCAGCTTGCCGACATGTCCGATCCCGGGAAGCCCTTCGATCAGGACCGGGGCTTTCAACCCCTCTTCCGGGACATCATCGAGGAAGTGTACCTCTATCTCGTCCATCCTCTCGCGATCCTCCGGTAGCTTCCGTACTTGTCTTCAGGAGAGAAGCGTGCTGGGTGGGGGGTGACCGTTGCCGCTCCGCAGAGAGGGCAGAATTCGTGCAGCGTGTAGGCCGAGTCGACCGGGCAGCGCCGTATTCTCCCCTTCATGCCGCCTTTCCGGACTTCGGTTTCTTGACGAACTTTCCTTCGCCGCCGGAGCGTTCGAGGACTCCGATCGCCGCAGCGGCTGCCTTCTCAAGGGCTTTCTCCGCCTTCTTGTAATCGGGTGCAGTGACCTTGATCCGGTAGGTGGGGGCACCCAGGTAGGTGAGTTCGATCTCGGCTTCCGGGATTTTCGGCTCGGCGCTCCGGAGCGCCCGCCTGATGATATTGACCCCGTCCGGTTTTGTGGAGGTGAGGATGAGGTTCCCGGCAACGGTGACTCTCGGCACTTTGACGTTCTCCCGTGCCACCTGGGAGAGTGCCTCGATCACACCGGCCGGAAGCCCGGTCTTTTTCAGATTGTCGGTCCCCTCGGTCACGATCTCCTCGAAGACCGTGTAGAGGTCGCCGTATTTTTTGATCAGGGCGGCCTCGATCACTTCGGGGTTCTCTCCCGAGTGTTCGGCCGCAAACCCGATCCACTTCCGCGCCTTGGACTCGTTCTTCCACTCGCGGATCTTGTCGCGCCGCTGGTGGTCGTTCACGTCCTTTAAGGAGAGATCGATATGACCCCTGCTCTGGTCAACGTGGAGCACCTTGCAGACGACCTTCTGCCCCTCGCGGATATGGTCACGGATATACTTGATCCATCCGGTCGCGATCTCGGAGATGGGGATGAGCCCTTCGCGGCCGGGATATTCATCCAGGGATACAAACGCTGCAAAGTCCTTGATGTCCCTGACGGTGCAGACGACGAGTTCTCCTGCTATTGGCCACGACTGGGTGCTCATCGCTCTTCTCACTCAAATGTTTCCAGGATCTCGACGTTCACTTTTGCCTTGCCGCCGGTGGGCTCAGCAAGGACCTTGCTGCAGACCACACAGTTGACCACGGTGCACGCCTTCTCGAAGACGACCTGCTCGTTCTCGCAGTCGGGGCATTTAACCTTGACAAACCTGCTCCGGTTCGCTCGTGCCTGTTGTACCATCCTGTTCACTCCGTCAGTTCGAATTTGCCGGCACGGAACCCTGCACGGAGGTGTGCTTTTCCGCAGGTCTTGCAACGGTACCGGACGTTGATCTTCTTGGTGGGCTTGTCCCCGCCAGGGACTTTCGAGAACTTGCCCATGTTTCCGATGCTCCCCCGCCGTGCTTTCTGGCGGTCGATCCAGTGGAGACCGGTGGTCTTGGCCTTCTTGACCTTCTCCACTTCATGGGTCTGGTGATTCCTGCAGAATGGGCAGTAGGTTTTGAATTTTACTGGCATTTTCATGATATTTTCCTCATGCTACCGGATAGCGGATACCATTATTATTTAAACCGATTGCTATATAAGACTGTGGGAATCTCCTCTTCCCTCGCAGGCAGGGGCCGTACGTTCCCGCTCCAGCGGAAGGATTGACGCTTCGGGATCATGCTGAGAGGCAGCAGACTGATATCCCAAGGGCAGTCGAATCCTACGATGCAATCCTCCACTATATCAGATATGATCCAGCAAATACCTATCCGTCACAGGTGACACCGCATATGGCCTCTCCCTGCAGCTGACAGAGAAGAGGCAATGCCTAGACTACCTTCCAGTTTCGATACGGGAAAGGCAGATATGATTGGTCACATGGCTCTTTCGGGACTCCACCTCACAGGGACATGATACAATGCCCGGACTACCTTTCAGGTATGATACGGCATAGGGCTCTCACTGAGACCGGTGATAGTACAGGGAGATTTTTTCACCTTCTGAACCGTGAGAGCACCCCCCGCGATTGCATGAGGTCATCCGTTCCTGTCAGCAGGAATACGCTGGGGACAGGGGGGTCGTGGGTGACCTGATGGTTTGATAACCTTGTCCTCCTATCTTCTTTCGTGAGTCATTTCCATGGATACCTTTGAGCAGAGAACACGAGAGCTCCTCCCGCTGAAGAAGGAAGAGCGGTGGAAGCGGTATGACAGCATAAAAGAGGCCTGTCTGTGCTCTTCCTGCCCGAGTTTCACGGGGTCTGCGGAGAAGAACGGGGAGATCCTGTATTGCCTGCTTGGGATGAGTTTTGGCTGTATCCGTGATGACCGGGGCTGCATCTGCCCTGGCTGTCCTATTTACATCGAGCATGGGATGATGAAGAAGGATTTCTGCATGAAGGGGAGTGAGAAGGACCTGCGGTGGGAGATGGAGGTCGGGACCCGGTAACTCCAGTCCCCTGCCGCGGTACCTCGCGTCGCCTTCTCACTGGCTTGGGAGACTGGGGCGGATATCCCTGTTCTGGTAGTGTGGGCGAACTCTTTTTTTCGAAAGATCGGTGACCCCTGCCAATTGCAGTAATGGAGCGGACCGTCCGGGTGGCAACGGGGCCGTCCCGTTCTGGTTTGGTCCGAGCCGGCCAGCCAGGGGGAGACTACCGGGTGACTGGCGGCCGGGAAATGCGATGCAGGGATAAGGACTGACCTGGAGACGATTTCCCCTGGTTCTTCGCGGATATCCTGATTGCCTGGAACCCGGGTACTTCCTATAGGGTCAGGTCTATAAAATATCGAGAATACTGCTGATTACATTTATATAGTTAATAAACGAGGATCCTCTTATCAGATTACCAGGTACCTGACTGAGTGATTGGTCCGGGGGAGCAGGGGGCGGAGATGTCCATGGGCATGCTCCCCAGGGAGCTCTGATCAGGAGAGCCGGGGTGTGATCTGTATCTATGGCAAGGTGGTAATAGTGAAAACCAGCGTAGTGGCAGGTATTCTTTTTCTCTTTCTGATCAGCATGGTTCCTTGTGCTGTGGCAGTGGACGATGCATCAGGGGATCAGGGTGGCACGATCCTTTTGGCCTCTCCTGAAAATGGAACAGTCTGGATCGGATCGGTCCCGACCAATGCAACGATTTATATTGACAACGTCACCTGCGGGATGACGAACACGTATGTGACGAACCTGACGGCGGGGACCAAGAACCTGACGCTGGTGAAAGCCGGGTACCAGAACCTCTCGACGACCTTCGAAGTGGAAGCGGACAAGACGGTTGTATTGCCCACCTTCATCCTGACTGAGAGTGCAGGACCTGACGATGGCACCGGGACGGTCTGGATCGGGTCGATCCCGACGAATGCAACGATTTACATCGATGGTGTCGACCAGGGCCTGACCGACCGGTATGTGACGAACCTGACGGCCGGGAC
>JAAYWH010000111.1 GCA_012516785.1 Methanomicrobiales archaeon | reverse complement strand
GGGGAGAGATTGACGAGGTGATTGGCGGCCTGCTCCCGATCAGGCGGACATTTGCCTTTCACAGAGATGAGGTCAGGGAGATCCCGGTGGAGATATGCCGGATAGTATCGCACCATGAAGCATAACCCTTACACGGAGTCCCTGATACCGCCAGGGGATACCCTGGTCATGTTGACTGGCGCGATATCTGTCCTGTTTTTTGGGGATGATCAACCGGGTCCGGTACCGAATCATCAATTGAAGCCTTTTGAAAGGAGACCCGGGGAACCTCAATTTAGAGAAGGGGGATCATTCCCCAAAAAATCCGATACGATCATGAGGTTCCCCAAAAAAAATGAGGAAAGAGGAATTCTGACACGCTTAGGCAATTGCAACACGTGATTGGAATTCACAGAGAAATTATAGGGATTCAGGTATAACAGTCATGAAATAGAGATATACTGAGGTTTCGGTAAGGATATGATCACCTCTGTTGAACCACCACAATCCTGTCGTACCCTGGTTGTTCCGGGAACGGATGATAGACCCGGCAGGATATTGTCTCATGCCCATGAAAAAGGGGAGTGCCCATGATGCGAATGCTTGTAACCGGAGGTGCCGGATTCATCGGCAGCAATTTTATCCGTTTCCTCTTAAACGACAGGAGCGATACGGAAATTGTCGTCAATCTTGACAAGCTTACCTATGCAGGAAACCTGGAGAACCTGAAAGACATTGCGGGAAACCCGGCATACCGTTTCATCAGGGGTGATATCTGTGATGGGGAACTGGTATCGCGGATTCTCGATGAATTCGATATAGATACGGTGGTGCACTTTGCTGCTGAGAGTCACGTCGATCGTTCTATCAGCGAAGGCCTGTCTTTTGTCACGACCAACGTGACGGGGACCTGTAGTCTGCTTGAAGCAGCCCGCAAGGGCGGGATATCCCGGTTTATCCATGTATCAACCGATGAAGTATATGGCAGTATCAGGAAGGGATCATTCTCCGAAACTGATCGCTTAAACCCCTCAAGCCCCTATTCCGCCAGCAAAGCGGGCTCGGATCTCCTTGCCCTCTCCTACTTCACCACCCATCATGTACCGGTCATCGTTACCCGGTGCACGAACAATTTTGGTCCGTTCCAGTATCCTGAAAAGCTGATCCCCTTATTTACCACGAACCTTATCGAAGGAAAAAAAGTCCCGGTGTACGGGAGCGGGATGAATGTCCGAGATTGGATCTATGTGCTTGATCACTGCCGGGCGATTGCGTGCATTCTGAAAAAGGGTATCCCTGGCGAGATATACAATATTGGCGGGGGAACAGAACTCACGAACCTCGAGATCACACGAAAAATACTCGAACAACTTGGAAAGGATGAGACCTCGATCCAGTATGTCGGAGATCGGAAAGGACACGATTTCCGGTATTCCCTTTCCTCGGATAAGCTGCATTCACTGGGATGGCAGCCCAGGTTCACGTTTGATGAAGCGCTGGAACATACTATCCGTTGGTATAAGGAGCAGGAATGGTGGTGGCGAAAATTAAAGTGACTATGCAGCAAAACGATCACCGGACCATTATTCTTGGCGCCAATGGAATGCTCGGTCATGCCTTCCAGATTGTCTGTCCCCAAGCGTTGTTTTTTGGGAGGGAGGTGGATATCACCGATGAGGCGGGCATCAGGTCACTCTTCAGGCGATTACAGCCATCCCTTGTGATCAATGCTGCAGCGTATACCGATGTGGACGGGTGCGAAGATCACTCTGAACACGCCTTTTTAGTGAACGGTGAGGGGCCGGGATATATTGCAGGTGCATGCCGCGAAACAGGAGCATCGCTCGTTCATTTCAGTACCGATTACATCTTTGACGGCGATAAAGAGGGATACCTCGAATCCGATCCTCCTCACCCCATCAACACGTACGGACAATCAAAACTCCTCGGTGAGGAACGTATCAGGGAAACCTTTGATGATTACCGCATTGTGAGGATCTCCTGGCTCTTTGGTCCTGACGGGAGAAATTTTGTTGATACCATGCTCCGACTCTCAAAAGAGCAGGAGACCGTTCGGGTGGTTGATGACCAGGTGGGGCGCCCTACCTATACAAGGGACCTGGCAGCAAAGGTGCTCCTCCTCGCAGACGAAGCCCCGGGCATCTACCATGTTACCAACGAGGGCACCTGTTCCTGGTTCGAGTTCGCCCGGCATATCATCCCGAATGTCCTTCCCTGCACATCGGATGAGATCCACCGGAAAGCAAAACGGCCCCGTTGTTCGGTACTCCTGAATACCAAAACAGCACCTCTCCGTCACTGGAAAGAAGCACTTGCTGAATACCTTACCTTGTTAGGGAGAGAACCACGAGAGAGATGATCCCCTCACGAGGACGCCAGGGGTATCTCCCGGCATTCTGGTGTATCCTTCCCGGGCTGATATCATGGTCATCACCTGGTAATTTTTTTTAAAAGAGACCAGGGAAGCATTTGATGCATCGATCACGGTTGCTACTCCACCGGAGACATGACAGGGAACGATCAGATCAGGTTCTTGAACTTCCATCGGAACTCTCAGGTTATTCAAGAGGATTGTACATCCTTACTTTCTTTTAAAATGAAATACAAATATCCATGAATCCCGGAGGCTGGATTGGTGCACCCGGCAGGATGTCTATGAAGATCATCCAGACCCCAGTAAGAATCGGAACAACAGGCGGAGTCGAGGAGTATGTCCACCACCTCTCGAAAGGCCTTACCTCCCGCGGGCACCAGGTCACTGTCGTCTGTGCTGCCGCAGGAGAGAGCGCGTTGAAAGATGCAGGGTACGCCAGGAAACTGCTGAGATCATGGTTCAAGCTGGCGAACACCGATATCACCCCTGCCCTGCTCCCGACCCTGCTCTCCAGTGATTTTGACCTCATCCATACCCACATCCCCACTCCCTGGACGGCTGAGATAAGTGCCCTTGTCTCAAGAATACGAAAGAAGCCACTGATTCTCACCTACCACAATGATATCCGGGGAGAGGGGATCTACGCCCTGGTTGCCTGGACCTATAACCGGTTCATCCTGCCGCTTGTGCTGAGACAGGCCAGCCGGATCATTATTACCCGGACTCGTCACCTGTCTCCTTATCTTGCCCCGTTTTCAGGGAAGCTGGTATGTATCCCCCCCGGTGTTGACAGCCATTTTTTTTCCCCGGGAAACGATCCTGGAAAAAGGGGAGATCTTTTTTTTCTCGGAATTTTTGACGAGTATCACCAGTATAAAGGCTTTGATGTGCTCCTGCAGGCGATCGCCTTGCTCGTGCAGCAGGGAACAGATCTCACCCTGATTGCAGGAGGCAGGGGACCCCTTGTAGGGAGGTTCAGGGAACTGGCTTCTGACCTGTCAATCGAGAGAAACGTGATCTTTCCCGGGTATATCCCGGGCGGGGAACTCCCGTCCTATTATGCCGGAACCATCGCATTTGTCCTCCCATCCACTGATCCCTCAAGGGAAGGATTTGGGATCGTTCTTCTTGAAGCAATGGCCTGCGGCCGGCCGGTCATAGCAACGGATATTGCGGGGATGGCTGCCGAGATCGAAGAGTGCGGGGCGGGGATTATTGTGAAACGAGATAATCCATCCGAACTGGCTGACGCGATTCGCCGCCTTGTCGATAATAAGCCTCTGGCAGGACGCATGGGCGATGCAGGGAGGAGTCTTATCGAGGAGCGGTTTGACTGGGAGATCATTGCAGGGAGGGTTGAAACACTGTATGCCGGAGTACTCTGAGAGCGAAACCGTGACCTTGACGAGGCAGGATCAGGGAGAGATACCCTATTCTGGCAATAGTGAGAAGATGACCGATCATCCCCTGGTGACCGTAGTGGTGGTCAACTACAACGGAAGACACTTTCTCAGGGAGTGTCTTGCAAGCATCACCGACCAGACCTATGCTCCACTCGAGGTTATTTTCGTTGATAATGCCTCGTCTGACGGAAGTGTGGAATATGTGCGGGCCTTATTTCCCGGCATCCATATCCTTCAGAATAACGAAAATCGCGGTTTTTCCGGGGGGGTCAATTCCGGGATACGGGAATCGAATGGAAGGTATATCATAACGCTGAACAACGATACCCGAATGGATTCCCATTGCATCAGGCATCTCGTCCATGCGATGTCCGGGGATGCCAGGATTGGCATGGGCGTAATCAAAATGCTCTTCCCGGATGGGACCATCAATTCAACGGGCATCTGCATATCCCGAAGCGGGGCTGCCTGGGATCGGGATATGTTCAAGCGCGATAGTCCGGACAATAGTCCAGGGGGAGAGATCGTCGGGCCCTGTGCCGGGGCAGCGATGTACCGACGATCGATGCTCGATGCGATCGGGCTCTTCGATGAAGAGTTCTTCCTTTTCATGGAGGACGTTGATCTCGCCCTCCGTGCACGACTTGCAGGATGGGAGTGCGCATATGTGCCACAGGCCGTGGTATACCATCACCACGGGGGGACGGCAGGATTCATGTCTGATCTGACAGTCTACTATGGAAACCGGAACATTCTCTGGTACCCGGTCAAGGATTTCCCCGCAGGGTACCTTGTCACCTCCATTCCCTGGATAATGGGGAGGACCATCGCAGTGATCCCTTACTATGCTTTGAGAGGGCAGGGGAGGGTCATCCTGAAATCGAAGATCGATGGCCTGAAAGGCATACCAGACATGATTCGGAAGAGACGAACCGTAAAAAGGATCATTACTCCCGGTATTGTAAAAAAAATAATAAGAACGTGGAGTTCAGTACAAAGGAGGTCAGATGTGGATCACTGAATACCGGGATCTCATTTCCATACTCGCGATCAGTGATCTCCGTGTAAAGTACCAGAGTTCGGTACTCGGATTCGCATGGTCGCTTGTGAATCCTCTCCTGATGATGCTGGTCCTCTACATCGTCTTTTCCAATGTATTCCACATGTCGGAGAACCAGTATGCACTCTATATCCTGATCGGGATCGTGAGCTGGCGGTTCCTCCAGAACGGATCATCCGCGGCTATGACTTCTATCGTCGGAAAACCGGGTCTCGTCACCAAGGTATACATCCCGCGGCAGGTTCTTGTCCTGAGCTCAGTCCTCTCAGGCTTTGTCAGCTCGCTGCTTGAATTCCTGGTGCTCATCTGCCTTCTGATAGCGTTCAGCGTCCCGATCTCCTTTGTCGTGCTCCTCTTCCCGTTTGTCCACCTCCTGTTCCTCTTCCTGCTGTACGGACTCTCCCTCAGCCTGGCCTCACTCTACGTGTACTACCGGGACCTGAACCAGATCTGGGAGGTTCTCCTCCAGGCAGGATTCTTCCTCTGCCCCATTGTCTACCCGCTCAGCACCATTCCGGAACAATATCTCCCCTACTATATGCTCAACCCGATAACCGATTTCATCGCGATTTATCGCGATATCTTCCTGTATGGCAAGCTACCGTCTCCTGTGACCATTGCAATTGTCGTGGTGTCCGGAATCATCCTTTACCTGATCGGACGATTCTTGTTCGGGAAACTCGAACGTCGTTTTGCCGAGGAGGTCTGATATGGAGGAGATCGCACGAGATACAATCGATGAAGGCGATGCAATCATCGTGGAACACCTCTCCAAGCGGTACAGGATACCCCATGAACGAAAACAGACGATCTTTGAACACCTGTTCAGCCTTTTTAAAGGCGGCGCCTATTCATACGAGGAGTTCTGTGCTCTCAACGATGTTTCATTCCGTGTCCGGCACGGCGAGACCTACGGGATCATCGGACCGAACGGGAGCGGTAAGAGTACCCTCTTAAAGATCCTTGCAGGCGTTCTGTACGCCGACGGCGGAGTCAAGATCGTCCAGGGGAGAATTGCCCCCTTTATCGAACTTGGAGTGGGGTTCCAGCCGGACCTCACCGCGAAAGAGAATATCTACCTGTACGGGGCAATCATGGGGCTGAAAAAGCGTGAGATCCGTGAGCGGTATGACGAGATCATTGAATTCGCCGAGCTGAAACGTTTCGAAAATATGCGCCTGAAGAATTTTTCATCGGGTATGGTGGTGAGGCTCGCCTTCTCAACGGCAATCCAGACCGATCCCGACATTCTCCTCGTGGATGAGGTACTTTCCGTTGGAGATGAATCGTTCCAGCAGAAATGCAACCAGAAGATCGGAGAGCTGAGGAGCAAGGGGAAGACGATCATCTTCGTCTCCCATTCGCTCGAAACGGTTCACACCCTCTGCTCCCGCTGCCTGCTCCTCGACAAAGGGCAGGTTATCCAGATCGGCCCCACACCCGATGTGGTGCACACCTACTTGAGTTTGATCGGATCGAAGGGGGCATCATCATAAGTCCGGCATCAGGTTTGACAGGTTCTCATCAGGAAATACCGATCTCTGGCAGCAGCCTTTGGAGGGCGTATCCAAAACATCCCCGTATCCTGCTTTGCGGTTCCGGATCTGGCACAGCACATCACGAATGGATGCAGAGAGGACCTGCCAATGGACCCTGATATCCTGGTTATTTTTGAACAGAAACTGCATCTGTTCATCATCGACCCCCTCCTTGGCTTTGATACCCCTCAACGGAAGATGTACGACCTTGGCGAAAAGAGCGTCCATATCCTCCTCGAAGAGGGGATGTGGGGTCTTGTAGACAGTTTCCGGGAGAGGCGGAGGGTCCAGCGGCTTAGCCGGCGCGTCACCCGGGAGTATGCTGAAATCCCTTCCCCGCGTCCCTGGAGCGGTGAGGAGATTGCATTTCCCCGGAGGCCTGATAATCCGGAGGTATCAATTGTTATCCCGGTTTACAATAACCTGAC
Organism: Methanomicrobiales archaeon; assembly: GCA_012516785.1. Classification (GTDB taxonomy): domain Archaea; phylum Halobacteriota; class Methanomicrobia; order Methanomicrobiales; family Methanospirillaceae; genus UBA9949. Next base: position 6,429 of record JAAYWH010000111.1, on the reverse strand, counting down.
TTTCACCTTCAACTGCCTCAGATCGATTGCTGAGCACACTACTGGCTCCTACGAGATTATCGTTGTTGACGATGCATCATCAGATGATACGCCACGATTTTGTAGTCTGCAAAACGAACTGATTATCGTCCGGAATGAGACGAACAGGGGGTTCGTTGGGTCCTGTAACAGGGGTGCTGCAATGGCAGGCGGTCAGTATATCCTGTTTCTCAATAATGATACCCAGGTGACACAGGGCTGGCTTGAACCACTGATACGGACAATGCAGAGCGATCAGGTCGGTGCCGTGGGATCAAAGCTGGTGTATCCGGATGGACGGCTTCAGGAGGCGGGAGGGATTGTATTCAATGACGCCTCGGGGTGGAATTATGGGAGGGGTGATGACCCAGATCGACCTGAGTATAATTTTTTGAGAGAGGTTGATTACTGCTCCGGTGCGGCACTGATGGTACGAACCGATCTTTTCCGGCAGCTCGGGGGGTTCGATGAATGGTTCGCTCCCGGATACTACGAAGATACTGATCTCTGTTTCCGTATCCGTCAGGAGGGATACCGGGTCCTCTATCAGCCAAAATCGGCAGTGATCCATTACGAGGGGATGACCGCAGGGAGAGAGGGAGCCGGAGGAATGAAAGAGTACCAGCAGGTGAATCGCGAAAAATTTTTTTCCCGGTGGTCTTCCGTGCTTGCCCAAAGCCACAAACCCCCGGATTCCCGCAACCTGTTCCATGCCAGGATCAGGAGTGAGAGTCAGAACATCCTGATCATCGATCATTACCTGCCAACCTTCGACCGCGATTCTGGTTCACTCCGGATGTATTATCTCCTCGAGATACTCTCCCGTCTCGGGTATCATGTCACCTTCGTCGGTGACAATCCTTCACCGCTCGAACCGTACTGCTCCCTTGTGCAGGACCTTGGGGTTGAAGTGTTGTATACTCCCTATGTGTATTCGATCGAGAAGTACCTGAAAGAGCAGGGAAAGAATTTCGACGTGGTCTTCCTGAGCAGGGCCCATATTGCATGGAAGTACATCTATCATATCCGGCGTTTCTGCCAGAGTGCAAGGATCCTCTTTGACACGGTCGATCTCCAGTTTGTTCGCGAAGCGAGGCGGTACGAGATAGAGGGGGGGAAAAAACTCCTCGCCTCTGTCCGCAAGTTAAAAGAGATGGAGCTTCGCATCGCCCGACTAAGCGACACAACGCTTGTAGTAAGTCCGGTCGAAAAGGAGATTCTCCTCAAAGAGAACCCTTCCCTCCATGTGGAGGTCCTCTCCAATATCCACCATATCTTCCCGGTATCAAAGGGATTTTCCGAACGGAGAGACCTTCTCTTCATCGGGGGTTTCATTCATCCGCCCAATGTCGATGCCGTCGTCTGGTTCACTGATGAGATCTTCCCGCTGGTTCAACGGGAGATTCCTGAAGTGAGGATGTACGTTGTGGGGGATGATCCACCGCCTTCCTTTCGTGCATTTGACAGCGATACCGTGAAAGTGACGGGATATGTACAAGATGTTACCGGTTTTTTTTCCGATTGCAGGGTATTTGTTGCCCCACTCCGGTACGGGGCTGGGATCAAAGGGAAGATTAACCAGAGCATGAGTTATGGACTTCCTGTTGTCACCACCACGATCGGAGCTGAGGGCATGGGACTCATTCACGGGGAAAATGCCCTCATCGCGGATGATCCTGGGGATTTTGCCGATGAAGTGATCAGGCTTTACCGCGACGAAGCACTCTGGAACCGGATATCGTCTGGTTCACAGGAGAACGTGAAACAGTTCTTCTCATACGAGGCTGCGGTTACCGCCATCAAAGGAATACTTTCATCATCTGATTCCGGTTTTATCCAAGGAAAGGCAGATTCTGGTCGTAGAGAACCAAAGAAAGAACGAGATTCGAGGATTCGATAAGTATTTTGTTATTCGTACCAATTATTACGTGAGGTATAATGCCTGATCCGACCAATAAACGTGAATTGATACTCTTTTCACTGAAATCATGCGAGGCCGGGGAAGGCACAGCGTATGTCAAGGAGTATTTTTTTACTTCGCTGATCGCTGACGGGAGATCAATCCTCGACCTTGGGTGTAACAACGGATGTGGGACCGTCGCTCTTGGAGAAGTTGCACAGACAGTCACCGGGATCACCAGGGAAAAACACTCTTTTCCGGATGATCGGGTCGAACCGTCACCGAATGTTACCTTCCTGGCAGGAGATCCGAGGGCACTCCCCTTCCCTGAGAAGAAGTGGGATATTGTTCTGTTGTTCTCTGGGGAATCCATCGATGGACCATTTGACGCGGTTCTTGCCGAGGTCTCCAGGGTCCTGAAGGAGGATGGTATCTTTATTACCACGATCCAGGCTATGGACATCGCCCTTGGAAAACCGGGAGGGAAATACCCTCTTTCCGAGGACTCCCCTTCCTGGAGAGCCAGCATTGAAAGGGTATTTCCCTGCGTCGTCGGTTTCAGCCAGACCGGCGATGGAGGCTTTGGGATGGTCCCCCTTTTTCCGGCAGAGGAGGGCAGATCTTCAGAAAATATCCCAGACAAGCAGGGACCAGACGCCCCCTGTATCATCGTCGCCGCAAGGAGACCTGTGACACTCCCCTGGCTGGAGGGTATGACCTGGGCAGCAGCAGGGAGATCTGATCAGCCTGTCTTTGAAAGGGAGCAAGAGAAGCGGATCGCATTTCTGGAGTCGGTAATAGAACAACGGGACCTTGAGGTGCAGGTGGCACGGGAACGGAACGAGAAGCTCAAGGAAGAAGTGGTCGAGATGAAGCGGAGCGTGCTCTGGCGGTGTGCGATGACATACCATACCGCAATTGTCGAACCGCTCCTTGGCCATGCCACCAGGAGAAGGAGGTGGTATGATGCAGGGTTGTCCGGGCTCCGCCTGGTGTCAAATGAAGGGGTGTCCGGGCTGCTGTGGCACGTGAGGGGTGGAGGGGCGAGAAAGCGGCATGGTAGTTTCTCCCGCCTTTTCCACCGTTCGGCAGACCGCTCAACCCGTTCCATCCGGGAACGGATCTCACTGATTATCCCGACGAAAAATGCAGGATACGAGTTCCGGTATCTCCTGCGAAAGATCAGGACACAGAAGGGGGTCAGCGATGTTGAGATCATCGTTATTGACAGTGGGTCTTCCGATGAAACCGTCGCTATTGCCCGATCGTTTGATTGTCATGTCATTGAAATCTCCCCCGAACAGTTCCACCATGGGGGGACCAGGAATGCTGCAGCATCCCACGCAACAGGGGAGTATATCTCCTTTACGGTGCAGGATGCACTTCCCTGCGGAGAGTTCTGGCTCCGTGACTTGGTCCTGCCTCTTGCAGAGGACAATTCCGTGAGTGCAGCAACGGCCCGGCAGGTTCCCCGCTCCGATGCGGATCTCTTTGCCTGTTTCAATATCTGGGCAAATTACCAGGCGATAGATTTCCTGAGAGATAAGGTCGTTTCCGCACCTCCTGATTGTTCCTCGCTTTCGCTGATGCAGTGGAGGAAACTTGCCCAGATCGATGATGTCTGTTCTGCCTTCCGGGCCAGGATCTTTTCAGAGTTCCGTTTTCTTACCGATTATGCAGAGGATCTCGATATCGGGGTCCGCCTGCTGAAAGCGGGACACAAGGTGGCGTTTGTCCATTCTTCTGCGGTGATACATTCCCATAACCGCACCGCTGCCTATTTTTTCCAAAGATCGTATGCTGATTCTTTCACCCTCTCCACGGTATTTCCCCATGACGGGAGTTTTATCCCGGAGAATCGCTCTCCCGAGGAGATACTCGGGGGGATTTTTTCACTCTACCAGACCTTCAATGCCGCGGTGAAAATGGTAAAGGAGCAATCCATCACCGAACTGAGTGAGGAGATGACACAGCAGATCAAATTCCTGATGAAGAGCGAGCTGGCAAGGCCCGACACAGCTGACGGTGCGATCTCTCCTGGTGAGCCGTCGATGGATTCGTTGTTTTACCAGCTACAGGAGAGACTACCCTTCCGTGGGTCTGCCCATCAGGACACAAGACTCCTCAGGCTCTTTTTTAATAATCTTGATACCTTCCGCGACTTTCGGAAACGATGCGGGAATCCCCCGCAGGATCCGGTCGAGATCGAAGCAGCATTGTATAAATTGTTCGCAGCAGCTTCAGGGATATCACTCGGGGGATACCTTGCACTGCTCAAGGAGGGAAATTCCGTCCATACGACCAGCCTCGAAACCCTCCACGCCAGCCTGACAGAGGGGATCTGATGAAAATCCTCTTTGCGGTCCACCAGTTCTTTCCTCACCATTATACCGGTACTGAAAGGGTGGTGCTGAACCTGTGCCGGCAGCTTCAGCGAATGGGGCATGATGTAATCGTCCTCACCTATGCCATCGATTCAGCTGAGGGGCTGTACCCAAGGGGTGCATTTCTTGTGGGGAAGTACTCATTCCAAGGGATTCCGGTCATTGCCGTCCGTCACCGGGAACTTCCCGAGGACCTTGATTTTATCTTCAGGGACGAGGGGATGCAGGCCTTGCTGGAATCGATCATCGAGGATGAGCGGGTTGATATCATCCATGTCTGCCATCCCATGCGGGTCGGATCGATCATCCCCGCTGCGATATCCCGCAGCCTTCCGGTCGTTGTGACCCTGACCGATTTCTGGCTTTTGTGCCCCAAATTCATCGCAGTGACACGGGGGGGAATCCCCTGCGACGGGCCACGGGGAGGGCAACGTTGCTCCGTGGAGTGTTATGAACCGTCATGGAAATACCGGCTTCGGGAAAGGTTGCAGGAGATCGATCGGGTCAAAAACCAGGTATCGGCGTTCGTCTCACCGACCGAATTTCTCAAAAGGATCTTTGAGGGCAACCGGTACCGATCGGTGTATCGTATACCGTTCGGCCTCGATTACCAGGACATCCGTATCCAGGAGAAGAAGTATAACGATGATTCGGCAGTTGTTTTTGGCTACCTGAGCACTCCGGTCCGTCACAAGGGAGCCCATGTTCTCATCGATGCATTCCTCCGTGCGGATATGCCGAATACCAACCTGAAATTGTTCGGGGATGGGAGCGCTGACCGGGAATATTATGAAAACGTAAAGTCCACATCCAGGGGTAATCCGAGGGTTGAGTTCTGTGGCCGGTACCGTCATGAAGATCTGCCGTCAATCCTCGGTTCCCTTGATGTCGTTGTCATTCCCTCGCTTTGGTGGGAGAACTCCCCCCTTGTCCTCCTGACAGCACTCGCCTGCGGAGTGCCAGCAGTCGTGTCGGACCTTGGAGGGTTGACTGAATCTGTCCAGGATGGCGTGAACGGATACTCTTTCAAGGCGGGTGACATCGATGCACTTGCAACGGTGATCCGGACAATTGCATCCTCACCATCACGGTTGCAGGAGTTGAGGGCGGGGATTACCTATCCGGCGAGAATTGAAGAGGAGGCGGTGCTGTACGAGAAGCTCTATCAGGATATCTGGAGACCGGGAGAGACACCTGGGAAAGCGGGGCGAAGGAGGCGGATCCCGTGAATCGCTCCTGCCTGTGCCGCACGAGAGACTCTGAAGGAGGTCCCCTCTCATGAAACGGTGCCTCGTGCTTGGCGGGAACGGATTCATCGGGTCGCATCTTGCTGAAGCACTGGTAGTTTCCGGGTTTGAGGTCACGATATTCGACAACCGGGAGCAAAAGAGGCCGGATATCAGGGAGGATTCCATTGGATACCTCCAAGGGGATTTCCTGAACGAAAATGACCTGGCCCGGGCCCTTGACGGTACTGATTACGTCTTCCATTTCATCTCGACGACGTTACCGGGACCGTCACTTGAGTCACCAGTATATGATATCGAGTCAAATGTCATTGGTACGGTCCGTCTCCTCCAGCAATGCTGCAAGGCAGGAGTGGAAAAGATCATCTTCCCTTCATCCGGGGGGACGGTATATGGGGAACCAGACACGATTCCGGTCCGGGAGACAGATCCGGTGCGGCCCGTTCATCCCTATGCGATCTCAAAGGTGACGATCGAGATGTATCTCCGATCGTTCTATGAGCTCCATGGCCTTGACTACCTGATACTCAGGTATGCAAATCCATATGGAGAAAGGCAGATGCCATTCGGGAACCAGGGGGTGATCCCGATCTTTCTCCACGCAATCATGAAGGGCAGATCGCCAGTGATCTACGGCGATGGATCGATGGTAAGGGACTATATCTACATCAGTGACCTTGTCGATGCAACGATCGCCATCGTAAAGAAGGGTCCACACGAGCGGCTGTTCAATGTCGGGTCATGGATATGCTCCTGCTTTTTTCAGTCATCATCATGGCGCTGCTGATCCTGAACACGATTGTTCTTATCATGCGAATCAGGGCTGCGCCCGATAAGCCAATCGGGAAGGGGATAGGCCTTGTCCTTGGCCTGGCAATCG
>JAAYWH010000110.1 GCA_012516785.1 Methanomicrobiales archaeon | reverse complement strand
GTCAGTGTTGCGTCAGGGGTCGGTGTTGCGACCGGAGTGGAGGAAATACCCAATCCTGCGACTCCGCTATAGGTGCCTCCGCCACCGCCACCTCCCCCAACCGCCGCACTCCCGCTCTGTGGTTTCACGTAACTCGATATAGTGAGGTACAGCATCTGGAAGATGCTCCCCGGCCCACCAAGAGCGCTCACGGAAAATTTTGATCCTCCGTGGGGAGAGTATGCCTGGAAATAATCGAGGTTCTGGACTGGATCATGATATACAAACGTCGTGTTTAACACTTCTGCAGTTCCGTCATCTCCGATTTTCAAAATTTTAATGCTGTCGCGTTCATCCCGGATTCTGAAGGTGTACTTCTCGTCAAGGTATCCTTCGAGGCTGAGCATCATTTGATGTGTTCCAGGAACTAACCCTGTGACAGTAATGGGGCTTTTACCCCGGTAAACCTCATCAATATAAACTGCTGCAGCTGGAGGGGTCGTTTCGATGGTAACGGAACCATTGTCGCCTTCCCCATATCTCCTGACCCAGGCCGCATCGACACCGGCAGTAATAGTGCAGGCACTATCGGGTGCAGTGTTCTCAAGGGTCATGGTATAGGCAATATCGTGGATATCCCCAAATGGAGTATAGTCATCCAGAGCTTTGTCGAACTCGGCGTAATCTCCAGGTAACACTCCCTCCCATACATCGGTATGGTATGACCCCTGGACAGGATAGTATTCCATGCAGATCGAGTAGTTAAAAACCGCGATCTGCCCATGATCTCCCCTTGCCGGGTAGTACACGATCTCCGGACTTTTCACGCAGGCTGATGAAATGACCCCGGTGATGGTATTCCCGCTCGTCGAAAAACCAGCGTCTCCAGCCTGGAGAACCACCTCATCGATTCCTGATGCAGTGTCGGGATATACCATCAATACCCGTCCATCGGTGTTCAAGAGAGCGGGTGGAGATACATTCACATCAAGGATCAATACCTGGTTATCGTCATTCTGCTCGATCGATAGCCCCGGGATTTCACAATTCATGGTCAATCCGGTTGCATTGACAACCATGATCATGTCGTTTTTCTCAAGCGAACTATTGCCATACGAGTTCATCACAGTCAGAGTAACGGTGTAGGTCCCTGGGTTGCTGAACTCGTACATCGGATGTTCCAGATCCGAGGTATTTCCATCACCAAAATCCCAGTTCCACGATTGCGGCTCGCCAGACGATTCATCTGAGAACTGGACCAAGAGGGGAGCAATTCCGGATACTGGATCGGCTGAGAACCTGCATACAGGGGGGGCCTGGACACTTACCAAGGAATCCTTTCTTTCTCCACCTCGCTGGTAGGGATTTCCGGTAAGGAGCGTGACATCATAGGATCCGGAAGTGGTGTAGGAATGGACCGGGTGTTGTTCGTCAGAACTGTTTCCATCGCCAAAATCCCAGTGCCAGAATTCCGGCTCGCCGGTACTGGTATCATTGAAGGTGACTGCCAGCGGGCAGCCTCCTGTGGATATGTTTGCAGAGAAACCCGCCACCAGATCCGGTTTTTCAACCCCGAGGGTGAAAAGATAGATGTCCCAGTTCCAGTCAGCCGATAACCCCTGCCAGACAACCCTGTTTTCGAAAATTTCTGGTGATCTTTGATCGGTCACCGAATCGGGAGTAAGAAGGTAATGGGATCCGGTAAGAAGATCGCAGAGGACAATATCCGTCGCTCCTCCTTCTTTAAATTGTGAGTCCTCCCATACCACCGTGGAATTGGAGAGGGAGGGATTCATCTGGCTGCTCTGCGTTGTGTCATTCGTGAGAAGAGAAGTTGAGCCGGAAGTGATGGAATAGAGGAACACATCAAGGGTGCCATTCAATTCATCATAACCATCCCATACCACGTAATCCCCGAAGATGTCAGCATTCTTCTGGTCTGTGGAGGAGGTCCCTGGCGTAAGGATGGCCCATGATGTATCCTGCAGATTACAGAGATAGATATCATAGGTACGATTGAGAAGGTCCAGGCCCTCACATACCACGTAATGCCCTGAGATACGGGGATGTTCGAGGCTGACCTCCGTCAGGTCGGGAGAGAGGAGTTCCTCTTCCCCGGAGGAACGATTGAGCAGGAAGAGATCATACCTGGATTCTCCTTTATTTCGGTCATCTGCCCAGACGATGATGCTATCAGAAATATCCGGCGATACCTGGTTTGATTCATTAGTGTTTTCTGTGATCTGGGTAATAGTACCATTAGATATATCATACAGGAAGATATCCCAATACACATTTCTCGAGTCCTGCCAGACGATTAAATTTCCATCAATTGCAGGAGCGTCCTGATCAGGATAGGGATAATCAGGCGGGTTCTGGCTTGTTGTATCGGGTGTAATATCTGTCTCTGTGCCTTCAGAGACCTGATACCAGAATATATCATAACTGGTGTCGGTATAACCCGACCAGACGACATCCTCGCCGTATATCCCTGGTGACATCTCCCAATTCTGTCCAGTGAGGGGCGTCAAGAGGGTGAGTGTGCCAAAAGGTGTTTTCGGATCAGATGGATTACTTGCGTCAAGGGATTCCTGGACCTGATAAACACTGATGTAGGAAGATTTTGTTATTGATTCCGTTTCATTCCCGGTTTCGACCGTCAGTGAAATGTCATAGACACCTTCATCGGTATACGTATGATGAGGATTTTGCTGTGTAGAATTGCTTCCATCACCAAATGTCCAGTTCCATGACAGAATTGTAACTCCTTGGGGAATACCCGTCTGATCAGTAAAATTAACATCCAGTGGATATTCACCGGTAGTAGCGTCTGCAGAAAAATTTACGTCAATCGAACCCACGGCAATTCCAGTTATTACACAGGAGATTAAAAGGATAGACATTATTTCCCGAATCCACCGGATATTAATTGACATTGTTTACCCCCAGTGACTTTTCCTTTGTTTAAAAAATTATGCGGTCCATGCCAATTTGTAGAAGCTGTCTTTGAATGAAGTTTTATGCAAACCGAAGATCCCATTACTGAGATTAATAGTAATGCCGCCCAAAACGACCGACCCGGTAAGTATATGATTCCCTGTAGGTTGGGCTGCCCCTCGCTTAGGATTTCTCAGTATGATATAATTAGTAGAAGCCACACCTAGCACGGTATAAGCATGATTTAGGGTAATACCCGCTGCAACACCGGATGTTTTCGTCCAGGCAATCATGGGCCTCCTGGTTTTACCACCGGTGCATTTTCCATTGATGAAGGTATAACAATCATCAATGGAAGAGATCAATGGATCAGTATAGGTAAATCCGGTCAAGTCTTCCATCGACTGTTTTCCATTTCTCCCAAACGCCACATTTCTCATTACAAAAGTATCAACTGATGTGGCATTCCGGCCTGCTGCTAAATAAGCTGCATATGCTTTTTCATAGTATGCCGGCCAAAGTTCACCGAAATCTCTTGATGAGGCAAACGGAAGGCTCCCTCCCTCATAGCATAGTTTTTTTGATACCCTCACCTTTTTTAAGACGCCGCTATTACGGAAATAAAACACATAATATCCAGCATCTTCAATTTTCTGGGCAATTGTTGTGTCATGCCATGCATAGGCAGAAAGGCCGGCAATGAAAATACAGTCATCAAGAACCCCTTGCAGGGGATCATTCATGTTAGGGGTTCCCCACGTCCCGCTTGGTGGATCCGTCCAAACCATTCTCTTTTCCTCTCCATCTGATTTTCTTACGTACCTCAAGAACGAGGTTCACAATCTTCCAAACCTCGTTGCAGGTAATTCAATTGATAATCGCTAGTTAATTCTTTAAATCCCCTAAATCGCTCATAATTTACCGATATGGCTCTACCAATCCACATCGGATGTGCGATTCTGGAAATGTAAATTTACTAGCGTTCATTGCAAGAATTAAAAAATTAGGTATATAAATCTATGCACGTCAATTGGGTTCCCATCATTAACCTAGTATATCTCCAAGATGATGGTGACTTCATGTGAATGGTATGGAACCAAGTGAGACCAATATATTACATCTGTTGAATTCCATCATCACCTTCAGGCTTCATTCCATCGTTCGAGGGGGAGACCGGAGGGAGAGAGGTGCTGGTTAACTTTCCTCTAACCTGTCCACGATAATATGTCTCAGATGGTGACAGCATTTTCTCATAGAGCCACGGGGGGATGGAGGGATTTGTAAAGCGGCGTCTCTGTGGTATCCACACCCGCAACACTATGACAACCTGACTCATCCCTCTCTCGTGCCAACTACTCTCGGGTCTTCACTGGAAGAGTTCAGTATGATCAAACATATTCTGCATATATTTCTAAAAGGAGAGGAATATTAGTGAAAGGGGGGGCAATATTCATCCGATCTCCCGCCCGATCATCTTCACCAGCACTGCCTTCTGGGCATGCAGCCGGTTCTCTGCCTCGTCAAAGACCACGCTCTGCGGGCCCTCGATCACCTCGTCGGTAACCTCCCTCCCCCGGTGGGCCGGGAGGCAGTGGAGGAATATTGCATCAGGATCTGCCTTCTTCATCAGCCCGGTATCCACCGTGAATCCTTTGAATGCCCGGATCCTGGCATCCCGCTCGCTCTCCTCTCCCATCGAGATCCAGGTGTCGGTGACCACCACGTGGGCATCCTTCACCGCCTCTGATGGGTCCTTGAGC
>JAAYWH010000109.1 GCA_012516785.1 Methanomicrobiales archaeon | reverse complement strand
TCGCCAAGATCCCGGAGTTCAAGGCCTGTGCTGTCAAGGTCGAGAAGATTGCGGAGGCGAAGTAACATGGGACTCTTTAGCGGAAAACCGGACCAGAAGAAAGGAGATATGTATTACGCGTGGACCACGGACTCCGAGATTGAGAAGAAGGCAGAGTGCGGCGGTGCCGTCACCTCCCTGCTCAAGTTTGCCCTTGAGCACAAGATGGTTGATGCCGTTCTTGCCATCACCAAAGGGCAGGACATCTACGATGCCGTCCCTACCCTGATCAAGGACCCCAAAGACCTTGTAAAGACGGCAGGATCCCTCCACTGCGGGACCCTGAATACCGCCAAGCTTGTGGCAAAGTATCTCGATGGCGCCAAGGGTATGAAGATCGGGATGACCGTCAAGGGCTGCGACCTGATGGCCCTGCAGGAGCTTGCCAAGAGAAAGAAGGTGAACCTTGACCAGCTGCTTCTCATCGGAGTGAACTGCGGAGGGACGGTCAGCCCTGTCCTTGCCCGGAAGATGATCACCGAGAAGTACGGGGTCGACCCGGACACTGTCCACAAGGAAGAGATCGACAAAGGGCAGTTCATCATCGAGTACGAGGGAGGCCACAAGGGGATCTCCATCGATGAGCTCGAAGAGGAAGGCTATGGCCGGAGGAGCAACTGTCGCCGTTGCCTGTACAAGGTCCCGCGGCAGGCCGACCTCGCCTGCGGGAACTGGGGGGTCATCGGTGAGAAAGCCGGCAAGGCCACCTTCGTCGAGGTCTGCAGTGACAAGGGTGCCGACCTGCTTTCCCGTGCGGTAAAGGCCGGGGCTCTCAAGACCGAGGCACCAATCCCGAAGGGGCTCGAGATCCGCGGAAAAGTAGAAGGGGCAATGCTCAAACTCGGAGAGAAATGGCGGAAGAAGGACTTTGCTGCCCTCTCAGCCGACCCCTGGGGTGCCATCAAGAAAGAGACGGCGCGGTGCATCAAGTGCTACTCCTGCATTGAGAATTGCCCGGTCTGTTTCCCGGTTGAGGAGAAGATGAAGGGGAAGCAGTACATGGTAAAACCCGGTGAAGTCCCGCCAAATCCGATGTTCCACCTGCGCAGGTTTGCCCACATCTCTGACGCCTGCGTAAACTGCGGGCAGTGCGAGGAACTCTGTCCAATGGAGATCCCCCTTGCAAAGTTCTCGCATGCCATTCGGGTTGAGGGAGATGCGGAGTTCGAGCCAAAGCTTGGAAAATCAACGTATACCAACTGATCCCATTCCTTTTTTTATGAGTATAGTTCTCTTATCACCACTCATCACGCTCCTTCGAAAGGCCTGACACGGTTGATGGTGGCACCCTCTGCAGTGGTACCATGAGGCAGGGGAGACTTATAGTTCCTGATTGGTGAAGGTTCCTGATTGGTGATCAGACAATGGATTGAACGGGTTCTTTTTTTAATTTTCTTCGGAAAAAAGGGAGATTCTTCCAAAAAACTTATGTATGAACGCCATCATTCCCTTATATATAAACATTACGTGCGTGGAAGGATTGGCATCCCCCGGGAAAGAGATCCCCTGACCTGCCGGGTTTGCAATCCGGCCAGCAGAGGTTGAAAGAAGCATGGTGCAGGAGAGAAGTAACCAGGAACAACATCGGAATAATAACGCTCATAATCCGATAGGAAGGGATGAACAAACCGGGGGGATTGGCAGAACGGGACAGTGCATAATGGTCATCCTCTGTCTGGCTCTCGCTTTTTGTGGTATCTGTGGAGGAGAGAGCAACACCCAGCCCCAGTTCCCCCATATGTTCTACGGGACGGCAACAATCACGGGAAGCCCGGCACCCGAAGGATATACTATCACCACGGCGGTTGACGGTGCGGCGAATGGCATGATCATCGTATCCCCTGCAGGAATCTTCGGAGGGGAAGGTGCACTGGACCAGAAGCTGATCGTCCAGGGAGATTTCCAGGCATCCACTTCCAGGATCACGTTCACGGTTGAGGGATCGCCGGCACTCTGTCGGGAGTACGGGAGCGGAGAGGGATGGCAGGAGAGTTACCCCTTCACGCCGGGTGCGGTGACCAACCTTGAATTGAACGTAGGGGAGGTGGCCCTCCTGGCTGATTTTTCGGTGAATCGGCCGGACGGGTATGCCCCGCATACGGCGCAGTTCGCTGATCAGAGCACTGGATCCCACGATCAATGGTTATGGAATTTTGGTGACGGGAAGACCTCTACCGAACAGAACCCGAGCCATACCTACACAACTGCCGGTACGTACACGGTATCCCTCACGGTCATCAGCGGACCGTTGACCAATGTCCGTACGAAGAGCAATTATATCACCGTGTTTGCCCAGGGCAGCCCCAGCGGAGGCGGGGGCGGTGGAGGCGGAGGCGGTGGAGGCGGAGGCGGCAGCGGAACCGTCATCACCAGCGGTCAGACTGCCACCACCACTATGACAGGAACCCTGACCCCCACCCCGACGGTAACCCGGATAAGTGCTGGAAACCTGCTCCTCGGCACTGACAATACCACTACAAGAGAGGTTACCATTGCAGCTACCGACACCATCGGGTCACTGGCGATCGGGAAGGGGGTGGCACCTGTCGATTCCACCGGAGCCCCGCTCTCAACCATCTCTCTCTCCGCTCTGCCTGCCGGTACAATCCCCCCGAAATCTCCCTGCAGTGCTGCCCCCTATCAATACGAGATCGCACCTGCCGGGGTGAGGTTTACTTCCGGAGTCACCCTTGTGCTCTCTTTTAACGAGACCACATGGGCAGGTCTGGACAAGGAGGGAGCTTCACTGGCACGGTACAATACAACCGACGGATCATGGGAGAAGATTGCTACCAGTATGGATCCCGGTTCACGGACGATGAAGGCGGCTATAACAAGAGGAGGCACCTATGTACTCTGTCTCGATGAGGGTGCACAACCCCTGCCCACCACGGAGCCACCGGTTACTCCCGTAGCTACCGGATCCCCGGGATTCTCGCTGGGCATTATCGCCCTGGCAAGCCTGCTCATCATCGTGGTCGTGGGAGTGATCGCATACCTGATCAGCACCCGGACAACGAATGACGGTTCTCCACCGGAAGGTGGCCAATAGTCTCCTTTTTCACTTATAGGATTCAACATCCCTTTTTCTCGAAATCTTCGCTTTCCCAATAGTAACGAGGTATCCGTTCCGGCATCATCACCGCGGGAGGAGCTGAAGCTTATTTGGGGACAGTGGCAGATTCCCCGCACGACAATCAGACTCATCAGTCCTTCTTCATCTCTGAAGGGCACTTTTCTGGTACGGGAACGATCGTTCATTTCACTCCCGGCAATACTTCCCCATCCGGAATACGTCATCTCGCCACCTGCTCACTGATCCCTGGCCAGCGTGCAGATCGGATGAATGTCTCATTTGAGCACATAGTCCTAAGGTCATGGCAGATGTCCTCGCCTGGATGGACGAAAACAGGTGGCCGATATCCGCCCTGACAGTTACTATTAAGAAAAATGGTGATGTTTCTTCTTTGTATCCACAAGGAATACCAAAATGAAACGGTATTCCGGGAAAAACCACGCGTATCCTCTGAGGACATTATGAACGGATTCCTTGCTCTCCCACTCTGGTCACCCTATCTAGTCGGGGTGTGTATCGGGCTCTTAGTGTGCTTTGCTTTGGTATTGTCGGACAGGCCGATCGGTTGTTCCACGGGTTTTGTCAAGATCCGCGGCCTTGCAGAGCAGATCTTTTGTGGTAAACAGGTCCAGGAGAAGGAATATTATCAGAAATTTCCTCCTGCAGTTGACTGGCAGCTCATGATTCTTCCTGGCATCATCATCGGGGCATTCCTGTCTTCCTCCCTCTCGGGGACGTTTGGCCTCTTCCTTGTTCCTCCGCTCTGGGCTGATCAGTTTGGAAGTTCCGCAGCACTCAGGATCCTTGCCGCCGTGGCCGGAGGGATTCTGCTCGGGATAGGGGCCCGGTGGGCAGGCGGCTGCACAAGTGGTCATGGTATCAGCGGAAGCCTGCAGCTCTCGGTTGGCAGCATCCTCTCCGCCGCCTGCTTCTTTGTGGGCGGGATCGCCATGGCGATGATCCTCTTTGGAGTTCCCCTGTGAGGAGCTGGTCGGGAATGAAGTTCAGCCAGTTGCATAACAATAAAAAAGCCCAGGTAGTTCTCGGTCTCTGCTTTGGCATCGTGTTCGGATTTCTCCTGCAGAAGGGAGGGGCCACCAGCTATGACGTGATCATGGGCCAGCTCATGCTCACCGACTTTACCGTTCTCAAGATCATGGCATCCGCCGTTGCGGTTGGGCTCGTGGGATTTTTCCTCCTCAACCATGCCGGTTATGCACAAAGGCATGTAAAGGCGGGGACCATCGGATCGAATGTGGTGGGGGGGCTGATCTTCGGTCTTGGTTTCGGGCTCCTCGGGTACTGCCCGGGAACCGTTGCAGGAGCGGTGGGGCAGGGTGCCCTCGATGCCCTGTTTGGTGGATTCGGCGGCCTGCTCATCGGGGTCGGAATCTTTGCGAGGTTCTACCCGTCTCTCAACAGGACTGTACTTGCATATGGGAAGATACAAAAGGAGACCGTTCACGAACTTCTGGGACTGCCGGAATGGCTGGTGGTCCTTGCAGGATGTATCGGGATCGTCGCTTTCCTTTACCTCCTCGAGGTCGCAGGCTTCTGACCTGCCTTTCCGCATTTTTTTTGGTATAGTACTATTTTTACCACCATTCTTTCTCAAAAATCACGACGGAAAATGTACAGTAGTTGGAGTTCTCAGATCTATGCAAAAAAGTGAGACCCCATTCAATAGGAACCATGAAGAATGTTTGTGCACAATGCGGCCCTCTCGCATCTTTGAGGACGCCACATGGCGGGATGAGCCTGAAGTGCCATCCCGTGAGAGCTAATGAAAGATATGAAATCCGTTGATGAGAGAAAAGGTGGATGAAATGCCCCTATACCCTTTTTTATATGAAAATGCCTCCGGGATTTTCATCTTTTATGCTTGTGGCCCTCAAAGGAATCATGTTATTTTTTAATGA
>JAAYWH010000108.1 GCA_012516785.1 Methanomicrobiales archaeon | reverse complement strand
TGACCCTAACCCCTACGCTGTGTGCCCCACCTGTGTCTTCGCCTATGATGATGACGGGCTCGCTGACCCTAATCCCTACGCTGAGTGCCCCACCTGTTCTTTCATATTCGACACAGGTATCGAATCAGACCTGAACTCCCCGGACAGCTGCCCGACCTGTGGAACTACGCAATCCTCCCTGAAAACCGGGTACTCCTCCCTTAGCATATCATCGAATAATGCACCCGGATCCACACGCTACTCATTTGCAAACGGGACTCCCATCCCTTCGGATTATCTCTGTCCCATCCATGGGATTTACTGCCCGGATGACCCCCGTCCCATCGAAGATCGGCCGGGGTATGCAGAGATTGTGTCCTATGAAAAGCCTGCCATGGTCTCACGGACCCTCCCGGAGACCACAGCGGAGTTTATGGATCTGTTCACTACTGCAGTGTCGATCCCAAAATCGGGTCGCCTTGATGGAATCCTCTACCGGCCTCGTTAGGGCTATCCCTCTTTTTTCAGATTAAAGTCTTGTCAGATCTCTTCCGAATCAACGCCTTTGTCTTCGTCCGGTTCCTCGGGACGTGATACCACTACCAGGGATTCATCCTCTCCCCTTGGCTGAGGATACTGCATGGGCACCCTGGGGCATACACCCATTCCTGATCCAGGGTGGATACAATAATGTGATATCCCGCCCTTGTATGAGGAAGAGGTTCAGTTCATGGCACTACAGGAAGGAGACTTTATTACCTTGAGTTATACCGGCAGTATCGCAGGGAGCGTTTTTGATACCACCGATGAAGAGGTAGCAAAGGAGGCAGGGATTTACACCCCGGAGGGACTGTATGGCCCGGTGACCATCCGTGTCGGGAGCCACCATGTTATCCTCGGCCTTGACGAAGCCCTCGTTGGAAAAGAGGTGGGATTTGAAGGCGAGGTCGATGTCGGACCGGACAAGGCGTTCGGCCCTCATGATCCAAAGAAAGTGGAGGCGTTCAACAAGAATGCCTTCAAGGACAAGCCGAGGCTCGGTATGCACCTCAGCGTGGAGGAGAAGGGAGAGGGGACCGTTGTCGATGTCATCGGCAACAGGGTCCTCCTTGACTTCAATCACCCCTTTGCCGGCAAGGAGCTCCATTACTGGTACAGGATCGAAAGCCAGGTGACCTCAGTCGAGGAGAAGGTTAACGGGCTGATTCGCCTCTATGCCGGCAGGGACATGGAGACCGCGTTTGCTGAGGGCATACTCACGATCACCCTCCCGCCTGGTATCAACTATGATCGCCGCTGGGTGCTCTGGAGAAGCCGGGTCATCGGGGAATCGCTCGAACATATCCCGGAGATCAACGAGATTACCCTCGTCGAGACATTTAAGAGGAAAGAAGAAGCGGAGTAACCCGCCACCACTCTTTTTTTCAGATTCGCGTATTGTTCACCCTTTTTGAGGCGTCATAGTCAGAATACCGTCCGTATCGAATCAGCCGGCACCATCCGCCAGCGAACAGCCATTCACGTTCCAGGATGCCGGATCCCCTCAATCGTTCTCCGGAATAATGGATGCCATCAGCTAGGCTATCATGTCAGAGAACGATAGTACTGTGGTAATCGTATGCGGGCAAACGAACCAAGAAATCCCCAGAAATATTGGCAGGAGGATTACAATAAGTGGTGGAACCGGATGAACGGCACCCCTTTGAAAGAGAATCCCGTGATTGTCGGTTCTGAACGGAAAAAGTAGGATCACTCTGAAAACGTTTCTTTTTTCTTCTCCCTTCATGCCATTCATGCAAGATATCCTCCCAGAGAGATTGTCCCGTCTGCTATGTGAGCGATGAACAGGATACCGGAAGAAGATGTGGGGTAATTCATCCTGCCTATGGAATGGAGGTGACCCGTGTTTGGAGCATCCAGTGAAAACAGGGAGCACCCGAACCCGTCAGGTAAGAGCTGATGGACGGAATGATAGCATGATACAATAATAGGTGACTTTTCAAGGGAGAGGTAAAACATGGACATTGGAGTTTTTTTTTGAATTCTGTCGCACTGATTCGTAGTTCCTTCCGGAAAAAATGAAAAAAATCCCTGCTCAGTCAGTGTCCCTGTACTCAGGCCGGGTGATCCCGCCAAAACCAGAGATGCATCTTACGTCACCGAACGTCTGGGGAACAAACCGAAACCTCTTTTATGGGAATTGCACAATGAAGTTCTGTTCTGCATAGAACATTCGCCCCACCTGGAGCACAGCGGGATCTCTCATGAGAGCCTTCCAGAAGGGTTTTATGGTGCAGGACAAAACCCTCCGCGAGTTCTGCAACTCGCGCTACCTTGAAAAAGCCTGGTCACCTCGGCCTCCCCTTTCGCCGGGGTGATGAAGGCATTTTTCTTCCTGATGATGTGAAGGAGCAGAGCCTCCGCATGACGACTCCCCCGGATTTTCTGATTCACTTCTTTCTTATTGCCGATTACTGATCGTTTTCTTATTCGGGGTATCGGACCTGCTCAAGGGATAGACCTGAAATAACGACGACCAGAAACCACCATTCCGGCATGAATCCATTTCTGGCAGAGAATGAGCGGGGTCTTGTCCCGGCGTTATGCTGCACCCTCACTTTCACCCTGCCCGGGGCACAGCCTGTAGAGATAGGTGAGGAGATTGATTGATCATGAGCGGTGATCCGCCTCTCCTCAGATGCCCCAGCTGTGGCTCGCTGCTGACGTCCGCGATCGGAGATACGGGCATGTGGGAATGCCACTACCATCTCTGCCATGCGGTCTTCCCGGCATTCATTTCCGGCGATGCGTTTCAGGACTCCCAGGTCGTGGCAGAAGCTACTCCTCCCTACCTGCCTGGAGAACAGCAACACAGATCGAAATCTCTTTGATAATTGTCAGACAATTCTGTTCTGTTCTGCAAGGACACCATGCAACCTTCTGGTGCACCACAGGATTCCTGGTTCCAGGGATCTTCACCTGGTTGGTTGATCGGTGCAGAACAACCCTCCGTGCGAGTGCAGGAACTCGCGCCACCTTGAATGCCTGGATCACCTCGGTCGCCTGGTAAGGCCGGGGTGACGATGGCGTTTCTGTTCTTTACGGGGATGACTCCCGGTCTTATCATTCATAAAAAGCATCTTTCGGTGCAGGATCCACCCCCCGTCACGAAGTTCGTGGGGCAGATGCCTGAATATGGCTTTCCGCCGTTATCCTGACACCCCACATCCTAGTGAGGAGTAAACAGTCCCTGGGATCGATGCCCTTATCCGTTCAGATAGTTCCTTTTCAGATTCTCGTAAAGGCGTTCCACCTGCTCTACTGCCGTCCCCGTAGAGCAGGAAGGATTGAGCAGCTCCCCGGAATCGGTGCCCTTATCCGTTCAGATAGTTCCTTTTCAGATTCTCGTAAAGGCGTTCCACCTGCTGTACTGCCGTCCCCGTATAGCGGTCAGGATTGAGCAGATCATGGATCTCCTGGCGGGAGAGACACCGGACGGCAGCAGGATCCTGTGCGAGTATCTCGTCAAGCGGCTTCCCCTCTGCAAGGGCCTTCATGCTCGCGACACGGACCATCTCGTGGGCCAGCTGCCGGTCCATCCCTTTCCCGGCAAGCGCGATCATCACGGACTCGGCCATGTTCACCCCGTGGAGGAGGTCGAGGTTTTTCCGGATGTTCTCCTCCCGGATGACCAGCCCTTCCAGCACCCCGGTGAGAAGCCTGGTGCAGTGGTCGGCAAGGATGGTCGCCTCGGGAAAGATCACCCGCTCGCAGGAGGAGTTCGTGAGGTCGCGCTCGTCCCAGAGGGTGTTGTTCTGGAGGGCCGGCTCGACTGCCGACCGGATCACCCGCGCCAGCCCGCAGACCTGCTCACTCCTGATGGGATTCCTCTTGTGGGGCATCGTGCTCGACCCGACCTGCTTCTTCCCGAACGCCTCCTCAACCTCGGCGATCTCGGTCCGCTGCAGGGTCCGGAGCGCGATCCCGATCTTGTCAAGGGTCGTTGCCACGTTGGCAAGGAACATGAAATACTCGGCGTACCGGTCGCGTGCGATCACCTGGTTTGATACCGCTACCGGGACGAGCCCGAGGAGTTCCATCATCCGTTCCTGGATCTCAATCCCCCTCTCCCCAAGAGCCGCCTGCGTCCCCACGGCACCGGTGAGCTGCCCGACCGCGACCCGGGGGGTGAGCTCGGACAACCGGTCCAGGTGCCGCGCTATCTCAGCCGCCCAGATGGCAAACCGGAGGCCATAGGTTGTCGGCACCCCGATCTGGCCATGCGTGCGGGCAGCACAGACGAGATACCGCGTGTCATGGCTGTGTTGCAGCAGGACGGCAAGGAGGTCCCGGAGTTTTGCATTGAGGATCCCGAGCGATTCCTTCAGCTGGAGCCCGGTTGCGGTATCGAGGATGTCGTTTGAGGTCGCGCCGTAATGCACCCATCCCCCGGATTCCCCGCACACCTCGGCGATCGCTTTCACGATTGCCATCATGTCATGGTTGATCTCGGCCTCGATCTCCTTGGCCCGGGAGAGGGATGCCCGTTTTGCGTTCTCTCCGATACGATCGGCAGCAGCCTCCGGGACCAGCCCGAAGTCGGCCCCCGCCCTGGCGAGAGCTGCCTCCGCCCGGACGATGCAGGCAAACCGGTTCTCCTCGGTCCAGACCGCACGCATCTCGGGAGTTCCGTACCGGTAATCGATGGGATGGATCGCCATATGCTGAAAGATTCTCCTTTGGAAGAATAAAAAACAGTCCGGGACAAAGAGTAGGTGATGGAGAATCCGGACGCCTATTTCCCGTACGAGTCATATCGCCCGCACCAGAAGGAGATGCTGGCAAGCGTGGCAGCATGTGCACGGCAGGGCGGGATTGCCATGATCGATGCCCCGACCGGGAGCGGAAAATCGAGCGTGGTCGCAGCACTCCTCGCGGAGCGCTCCGGGAGGAAGATCTTTGTCGCGGTCCGGACGATCAGCCAGCTGAACACGTTTATCAGGGAACTCGAACTGATCCGGAAGAAGAAACGGCCGATCTCCTACTCCTATCTGATCGGGAAGCGGAGCCTCTGCATGCTTCCCGGGCAGGGGGACATCTATCGGAGGTGCGAGGGAGTCAAGGCCGTATCAACCAGCCTGATGCGGGAGAGGGCAGAGAAGGGATCGCTCGTCCCCTCTAAAGATCCCGTCATTACCCAGCAGATCCGAAAGCTCGATGAGGAACACCCGGTCATCTGCCCCTACTATATCCGGAGCAGGGTGTTTTTGACCGGGGAGGGGAGCGGTCTCCGGATGGTCCCCTCCACGCCGCTGAAAGCCAAGGCAGAGCGGGTCTCGCGGGAGCTTGCCCGCCCGGCCGAGCTCCGGGATATCGGTGCCGGGATCTGTCCCTATGAAATGCTCCTCCTCGCCGCCCAGCGGTCTGATGTCATCGTCGTGAATTATCACCACATCTTCGATGAGGATATCAGGAATCAGCTTTATGGATCGCTTGGGATCGAACCGGCTGATGCGATGCTCCTGATCGATGAAGCCCACAACTGCGGCGAGGTGATGACCGGGATCATGAACGTCGTGGTCGGTGAGCAGGTCCTTGCCCAGGCCGACCGGGAGATTGCTGCGATTCGCCGCCATCTGAAGAGCGCAGCGGCCATCGGGCAGATCATTTCGAATATCGCCCTCTTCATGCAGGGGCTGAAGAACTCGCACGAGACGGAGGACTGGTTTGATCCTGCCATCTTTGACCGGATGGTGGTCCGGGGCTCTCTCTACAGGGACATGGCCGAGGTGGTCGAAGACCTGATGAAGATCAGCGAATACATCAAGGAGAAGAACATGATGGCCGGCGAGTATTCCATGAGTGCCACGGAGATGCTCACCGCATTCCTCGTCAGGATCTCCTGCTCGTCGACCGATCCGGGATACCTGACGGTGTACCGGAAAGAGGAGCCGGATATCTTCCTCGAGGTGAGGAGCATCGACCCCTCAGACCGGCTCCGTGACCTCGCCCTGTCCCACCACTGCACTGTCCTCATATCGGGAACGCTGGCGCCGCTCGAGTCCTACCAGCGGTACTTTTTCGGCGACCTGCCGGTCACCGGCTGCTCGCTCCCGAACACGTTCCCGAAGAAGAACCGGATGGTCCTCTGCGCAGGGGACATCACGACCGCGTTCTCGATGCGCGAGAACCGGGAGAACTCGGCCCGGGTCGCCCAGTATATCCAGCATTTTGCGCGGCTGAAGGGGAATATCGCGGTCTACTTCCCTTCCTACCAGATCCTCGACACCTATGCCCGGCTGCTCGCTGCTCCCCTTGCCTCCCGGAACCTGATCATCGAGCCGAAGGATGCGAGGGATGCCGGGGAGGCGCTTACGACGTTCCTCTCGCTCCCCTCCCGGGGGAAGTCCGGGATCCTCTTTGCGGTTGCCGGCGGAAAATGGAGCGAGGGGCTCGATTACCGGGGGGAACTCCTCTCCGGTGCCATGGTGATCGGCCTTCCCCTCGCCCCCTATAACCAGGTACGAAAGATGACGATCGATTATTTCCGGCACAAGTTCGGGCCGGACGGCGAGTTCATCTCATATACCCTTCCTGCCCTGAACCGTGCCGAGCAGGCGATAGGAAGGGTGCTCCGGACTCCCGAAGACCGGGGTATCCTTGTTCTCGGTGAGAAGCGGTTCCTGGAGCCGCGGGTGAAGGCCGGTCTCCCGGGCTGGATCCGCGAGGAGATGGTGGAATGCACCGCAGAATCATTCGGGGAGGCGATGAAGCGGTGGAAGTGATCGAGGGATCAGCCCGATTCGGCCTCTGGTATGTCCACGTCCGCTGGTCAGGAACTACCGTGTACCAGGTCCGATTCAGCCGCACCCCTGTCAGTGGACCAGTCCCTGTCCCCATCACTCAGTACCTCTCCGGCAGGATCGTTGACCTTTCCACGCTCACCTGCGGGTCTCCCCCTGCCGGGGAACACTATGCCCGGATCTATGGGGAAGTACAGCGGATCCCATACGGAGAAACTGCGACCTATGGAGAGGTTGCAGGATGGTCGGGGACGACGGCAAGGGTGGTCGGGCAGGCCCTCTCGCGGAATATCCTCCCGCTGATCATCCCCTGCCACCGGGTGGTAGCGCGGGACGGAACCGGGGGATTTACCCCTGATCCCGCGATAAAAGTGGATCTTCTGGCGATGGAAGAGAGGGGCAAACGGCAAAGTAGGAGAAGGACTGAAGACTGATGATGATGAAAGGGCCTGGATCAGGCACCATGAGATCTGGTGCCCGCAACAGGATTGCAGGGAAGGGATCCGGAGAGGAGAAGTGCTCCGGGCTGCACGGGATGGCCATGGCGTGAAACCGCAGGGAGAGAAGGGAGGCGTGGTATGAAGTCAGCAATCGTCCTTGTCGGAGGGGAAGCCAGGCGGGTGAACGGCATGGAGAAGTATTTCTTCAGGTATCTCGGAAAGACCTTCATCGAGCGGCTGATCGACGCCCTCCGGCCTGCAGTGGACGAGATCATCCTTGTGGCAAAGGACGATGAGCACTGTGAACGGTTCGCCCATATCTACGAAGCCCGGTGTGTCCACGACATCAGGAAAGGCATGGGGCCGATCGGAGGGCTCCATGCCGGGGTTGCGGCCTGCAAGGGCGATCCCATCTTCGTCTGCGCCTGCGATATGCCCTGCATCGACACCAGGGTCGTCTCAGCCCTCTTTGATGCATTGGGGGATTACGATGCCGCGATCCCGTCCTGGGACACGGAGATGCTCGAACCGCTCCATGCCGTGTACCGGAAAGATCCCCTCCAACACTATCTTGAAGATCCCCCTTCCCTCTCGCTCCGTTCCCTGGTAAAGCACCTCAACGTCACCTTTGTCCCGGTGGGCCGGATCCAGGCCATCGATCCGGACCTGTCCACGTTCACCAACATCAACAAGCTCGAGGATCTGGAGTATCTCGGCCGCGAGAATTCTGATTGACCGGTCGCGTGCCCGGCCGATGTCATATCCTGGAGAGAAGCCATAGGGGATTCGGCCGTGAAAAGAGGGGGAGGGAGAGGCAGATTTCAGAAGGTACAGGCCATCTTTTTCAGGGGCGATCCCGCAGGATTGCCTTCTTTTGGCACCCTGATCTGGACCTGTGCGGAGAGTTCATTCCCGGAAAATTCGATCAGGTACTTTCCCTGGGACCGGATGGTGAGATCTTTTCCGGTATCGGTACTGTATCCCCGTGCAAATCCTTCCTTTGCAACGATCTGCCCTGAAGCGGGCTCGCGGACGGTCACCTCAAACCAAGCAGCGGGGCTGATGGTGGTGACGGTCTCTGTCTTCTCTCCCCGGTCAGTGTATTTACTGTCATACCAGATCGTCCGGGTGGTCATATTCGGTGAGAAACAGATCTCGATCACGAGGGGAGGCTTCTGGAGGTCATATGTGAAGGCAGTCCTGTTGTTCTTGAGGGCGAGGGTGGTATAGTAAATACCCATGTATTCTACAGGGGAGGGAGTAATGTCGGGGAGGCGGGTGCCTGACATGGTCGATGCCGGGAGGGTCTCTGTCGGGTATGGGGTGGCAGGGACCAGATACCCGGCTTCACCGGGAGCCGGGGTCGGTGTGATGGTCGTTGTGCTCACTCCGTCTGTCCCGGCAGCAGTCGGGGTTGCCTTTGCTCCACTGATACCCCCTTTTGAAGCGGCAGTGCCCCCTTGAGCTGCTGAACCGGTATTCTTATCAGGGGGGGAGATGCATCCGGAAAGGCATACCATGGCCACAATGACGAGTATGCAGATAATGCCTGTCCTCGTTCCCGTCATAAGGGGAGGGTGCTGCTCGAGCCCATATATTGATTATTCCGGATAATGTTAATGGGGAGGATGCATTCAGACAGGACAGAATGCCGCCAATCCGCAGATAAAAGAGAGGGCGTGTCAGTCCGTAATGAACACAGCCGCCGCAAGGACGGTGGTCCAGAGCCCTGATTTGTCACCCTGGGCAGACTGGCAGATATTCGTGGTCTTGATGATCTTGCCGCTTGCCTTGTAGATCTGTTCCCGTTCCTGCCAGGCCTGGTTGATATCAAACTCGATCCCGAGGGTGGTTGCAAGCATGGTGGCAGCAAGGTCCTCTGCATAGTCCCCGGTCCTCTCCGCTGTTTCCCCGTATGCGTGGTGCTCTGAAAGGTACCCGTACTCCTGCGAGTCCTTCGGGAGGGCGAGCCCAATCGCCGCAGAGATCAGGCGGTTCGGTTCGTTGGTCTCGTTCTTGGCCATGACACAGTAGGTGATGCTGCCCGGCTCAAGGCACCGTGCCCCTTCCTCAACCGTCACCAGTCTGCAGAAGGGAGGGAAGATGCTCGATACATAGACAAGGTTGTACTTCTCGATCCCCGCCCTCCGTAGTGCAAGCTCGAACGATGCGAGACGATCTTTATGTACACCAACACCCTTGGTGAAAAATATCTTGGAGGGTACGGCCATGATCATAACTGAGGATTAGGCAAACTTAAAATTTATTATTCAGAAAACGAACACTTAAAAAGCGTTCATTCCGATATCGAAATGGTTTAACCCTGTTAAATAAAGAAAAAACAGTCACTTATGCTTTGATTGTGAAAAGAATAGATTATAAAAATAATTGAGGGAGTGCTGCGGCACGCGGATTTGATCGCATTTTCCTCTCCAGGACCGGAGTTTTCTCCGTTCCGCTACCTATTAAATGTAATCCTGCGCATTACGTATGGAACGATGAAGGCGGTTCTGGGTCTAGAGGATGGCACATTTGTGCTTGGGCAGGGTTTTGGAACGGAAGGGGAATGTGCGGGTGAACTGGTCTTCTCCACCCAGATGTCGGGATACATGGAGGCACTGACTGACCCGAGCTATCACGGGCAGATCCTGATGTTCACCTTTCCCACCATTGGCAATTACGGGGTTGACAAGAGGAACTTCCAGCACCCGAAGGTGTGGGCGATGGGATGTGTGACCCGGGAGATCTGCGATGCACCCGAGGCATATCCCCGCATTGCCGATTATTTTACTGACCGGGGGCTCCTCGGTATCCAGGGAGTCGATACCCGGATGCTCACCATCAAGACGAGGGAGAAGGGAACCCTGCGGGCGGCCCTTGTTGTCGGGGATGACAACGGGGAGTATGCGGTCAGCTGCGCACGAGACGTCCCCCCGATCTCGGAACGAGCGCTCATCCCTGCCGTCTCCTGCCGGGAGCCATACCATATCCCGGGGCCGGGCAAGCGGATCGCAGTGCTCGACCTTGGCATCAAGAAGAACATGGTCCTCTCTCTCATGGCAAGGAACGCAGACCTCCATATCTTTCCCCACGATACCCCTTCAGACCAGGTCATGGCATGCCGCCCTGATGCCCTCTTCATCAGCAATGGCCCCGGTGACCCGGTCCATGCCACGGGGGCGATCCGCTGCATCAGCGATCTTGCCGGCACGCTCCCGATATTCGGAATCTGCATGGGGATCCAGGTATGCGGGCTTGCCCTCGGGGGGAGCACCTACAAAATGAAGTTCGGACACCGCGGGAGCAACCAGCCGGTGCGGTACAAGGACGGGAGTATCTATATCACGACCCAGAACCATGGATTTGCCGTCGATGCCGATTCCCTCCCCGAAGGATGCCGGGTGCTGTACTCGAACGTGAACGATGGCTCGCTCGAAGGTTTCGAGAACGGGTATCTCGATATCACCTGTGTACAGTTCCATCCGGAAGCCCATGGCGGACCGAGGGACACCGAGATCCCCTTCTTTGATACAATGTTCCGGAGGCTCGAATAATGCCGAAGAAGCCGGAGATCAAAAAAGTCCTCCTGATCGGATCCGGGCCGATCCAGATCGGGCAGGCGGCGGAGTTCGATTTCTCGGGCACGCAGGCATGCCGGGCACTCCGCGAGGAAGGGGTGAAGGTGGTCCTTGTCAACTCGAACCCGGCAACCATCCAGACCGATCCCGAGACGGCCGATGTGATCTATGTCGAGCCGATCAGGGCAGAGATCATCGAGAAGATCATTGAGAAGGAGCGGCCGGATGGGATCCTTTCCGGGATGGGGGGCCAGACCGGGCTGAACATGACCGCTGAGCTCGCCGAGCGGGGGGCGCTTGCAAACGTGCAGGTGCTCGGCACTCCTCTCGAGGCGATCTACCAGGGGGAGGACCGGGAGAAGTTCCGGTCCCTGATGGGGGAGATCGGCGAGCCGGTGCCAAAGAGCATGATTTTAAACTCGCTCTCCCAGGTAGACGAGGCACTCGCTATTGTAGGGCTCCCTGCCATCATCAGGCCTGCCTACACCCTCGGGGGGTCAGGGGGAGGGATAGCCCATACCCGGGACGAGCTGATCCGGATCATCGAGATAGGTCTGACCCGCTCCCGGATCCATCAGGTGCTCGTAGAGGAGAGCGTGGTCGGGTGGAAGGAGATCGAGTTCGAGGTGATGCGGGATGCGGCCGATACCTGCATCATTGTCTGCGGAATGGAGAACGTGGATGCCATGGGGATCCACACGGGTGAGAGTGTCGTGGTCGCCCCGATCCTGACGCTCCGTGACGACGAGTTCCAGCTCCTCAGGAGCGCCTCGATCAAGATCATCCGGGCGCTGGATGTCCAGGGAGGGTGCAACATCCAGTTCGCATACAAGGACGGAGATTACCGGGTGATCGAGGTGAACCCGCGGGTCTCCCGGTCGAGTGCGCTGGCCTCCAAGGCGACCGGATACCCGATCGCCAGGGTTGCGGCAAAGATCGCGATCGGGCTCCACCTTGATGAGATCACGAACTCGGTAACCGGCTGCACCCCGGCATCTTTCGAGCCGGCCATCGATTATATCGTCGTCAAGGTCCCCCGATGGCCGTTCGACAAGTTCAAGAACGCCGACCGTACCCTTACCACCGCGATGAAGAGTACCGGAGAGGTGATGGCGATCGGGAGGTGCGTGGAGGAGGCGTTCAAAAAGGCGCTCCGGTCGCTCGATACCGATGTATACAAGCACACGAACGCAAACGAGATCCGGATGATCCTCTCCCGGCCGACCGATGAGCGGTTCCCCACGCTCTTCGATGCCTTCAAGGCCGGGTTCCCGCTGGCAGAGATCCATGAGCTGACGGACATCGCCCCCTTCTTCCTCGAAAAGATCAAGAATATCGTCGATCTCGAGCAGCGGCTCTCCGATTCGGCAACAAAGGGCGACATCATCCTGGCACGGAAGTACGGCTTCACCGAGCCGGAGCTAACCGGACTGACAGGGATCAGTCCCGCTGAGATCCGTGAGATTGCCGGGGACCCGGCCTACAAGATGGTCGATACCTGCGCCGCAGAGTTCCCGGCGACGACCCCTTACTTCTACTCCACTCTTGACAAAGAGTGCGAGATCCCGCCAAACGACCGGAACAAGGTGCTGATCCTCGGGTCAGGCCCGATCCGGATCGGGCAGGGGATCGAGTTCGACTACTGCACAGTCCACGCGGTCAAAGCGCTCCGGGAGGAGCAGGTCGAGGTGCATATCGTCAACAACAACCCCGAGACGGTCTCGACCGACTTCGATACCTCGGACCGGCTCTTCTTCGAGCCGATGGCGCTCGAGGACATCCTGAACATCCTTGAAAAAGACCATTACTCCGGCGTAATGGTCCAGTTCGGCGGCCAGAATGCCGTGAACCTCGCCGTACCCATCCACGAGGAGCTGATCCGGCGGGGCATGGACACCCGTATCCTTGGGACGACCCCGGACTCGATGGATATTGCAGAAGACCGGGACCGGTTCTCAGAGCTGCTCCGTGATCTCGATATCCCGAGCCCGCCCAACAGCTCCGCCTATTCACTCGGGGAGGCTCGTGAGAAGGCTGCCGCTATCGGGTACCCGGTCCTTGTCCGCCCCTCCTACGTCCTCGGCGGGAGAGCGATGGAGATCGTCCACGACGAGATCGAGCTCGAGTCCTACATGAAGGAGGCGGTCAGGGTGAGCCGGAACCACCCGGTGCTGATCGATTCGTTCCTCCAGAACGCGATCGAGCTCGACATCGACGCGGTCTGCGATGGCGAGCAGGTCCTGATCGGGGGGATCATGGAGCACATCGAAGAAGCGGGTGTCCATTCCGGGGACTCGGCCTGCGTGATCCCCACGCAGTCGCTCTCCCCGGGAGTGCTCGAAAAGGTGAGGGATTACACGACCCGGATCGCACTCGGGATCGGGGTGGTAGGGCTCGTCAACCTCCAGATGGCGGTCAAGGGAGAGACAGTCTACATCCTCGAGGCAAACCCACGGGCGAGCCGGACGGTGCCGTTCGTCTCAAAGGCCACCGGGATCCCGCTTGCAAAGATCGCAGCGAAAGTGATGATAGGCAAGAAGCTGAAGGACCTCGGGATTGGGGAGCCCCATATCTGCCACACCGCAGTCAAGGAGGTGCTCCTGCCGTTCAACAAGCTTCCGGGTGTCGACACGGTGCTTGGGCCGGAGATGAAGAGCACCGGCGAGGTGATGGGGATCGACTACGACTTTGGCCGTGCCTATTACAAGGCCTGCATCTCGGCCGACAATGAACTCCCGGTCCGGGGGAACATCTTCATCTCAGTCATCTCCGAGCAGAAGGACGAGGTTATCCCAATCGCCCGGAAGCTCCGCGAACTTGGTCTGGCCCTCTATGGTACATCGGGGACGGTGGACTACCTCTCGGATGCCGGTATCGATGCCCACCTGATCCGGAAGGTCCAGGAAGGGTCCCCGAATGTCATCGACCTTCTGCGGAAAGGGGAGATCCGGCTGATCATCAACACCCCCTCTGACAAGCAGTCCCGGCAGGACCATTACCAGATCATGCGGGCTGCCGTTGATTACGGGGTCCCTTACATCACGACGGTCCAGGCCGCCCGGGCTGCTGCCTATGCCATCGAGGCGATCAAAAAGGAGCGGATCACGATCGAGCCACTGGCACATTATCACCAGTGACGAACGGGACCAGCTTCACCAGTTCTGTTCCTTTATAATTTGGATGCCCCGATCTCAGTCAGACTCACGTTGTTTATTTCGTTCTGGTAGTATTATTATCAGCGACGTCGAACCGATAAGGTACACTGGTGCCCACAGCACGGAGCAAGAGTATGGGAAAAGGAACCGTTGTGATGGCATATTCGGGGGGCCTCGACACCTCCATATGCATCCCGCTCCTGAAAGAGCGGTACGACTACGACCGGGTGGTCACTGTTGCCGTGAACGTCGGCCAGGGAGACGAGGAGATCGCGGTCGCGACTAAGAAGGGTGAGAAGTTCGCCGATGTCCACTATACGATCGATGCACGGGACCGGTTCGTCACCGAGTACCTCTTCCCGGCAATCCGGGCAAACGGGTCGTATGAGGGGTACCCGATGGGTACTGCGCTCGCGAGGCCCCTGATCGCCGAGGAAGTAGTCAGGGTAGCCCTCCGCGAGAAGGCAAAGACGGTCGCGCACGGCTGCACGGGCAAGGGGAACGACCAGCTCCGGTTCGATTTCATCTTCCGGATCGCCGGCCTTGAGGTGATCGCGCCGATCCGCGAGCTGAACCTCACCCGTGAATGGGAGATTGAGTATGCGAAGGAGCACAAGATCCCGATCCCGGTGGTGAAGGAGAAGCCCTGGAGCATCGATGAAAACCTCTGGAGCAGGAGCATCGAGGGAGGGCGGCTGGAGGACCCCGCCTACCATCCCCCGGAGGAGATCTTCGGATGGACGCTGCCTCTCGAGAAGGCACCGGACAAGCCCGAGATGATCACCCTCGAGTTCCTGAAAGGGATCCCGGTCGGGATGAATGGCGAAGCGATGAGCGGGCGTGACCTGATCACGAAGCTGAACATTGTTGCAGGAAGCCATGGGATCGGCCGGTCCAATATGATCGAGGATCGTATCCTCGGCCTGAAGGCACGGGAGAACTACGAGCACCCGGCAGCAACGGTCATCCTCACCGCCCATGCGGATCTCGAGCAGCTCACCCTCACACGGCAGGAGCTTGCGTTCAAGCGGATAGTCGATGACAAGTGGTCCGAGCTCGCATACATGGGCCTCGTCCACGAGCCGCTCTTCCATGATCTGAATGCGTTCATCAATGAATCGCAGCAGAAGGTGACCGGCAGGGTGGACCTCCAGCTGTACAAGGGGTGCTGTCACGTCATGGGACGATCATCTCCTGAAGGGATCTATTCGGACGACCTGGTCTCGTTTGACAGCACCACAATCGACCAGTGCCATGCGACCGGGGTCTCGGCCTATTACGGGATCCAGGCGCGGCTCATTGAGGAACGGAAGAAAAAATAACCGGTGAAAGAGCTCTTCTCGATCCCCCCTTTTCGATTGAATACTCGCATTTCTTTTCTTTCTGTGGTCTCGATCAATCGGCAATCTCTCTCTTCCCTAAAGATTTACCTCAATTCAGGATACAGGTATAGCAGGGAGTCCTGGAAGGACACCCCCCAACGATGAAAATCCTCTGGAAGTACCTGAAACCGCAGAAGTGGCTGATCCTGGTTGCCCTCATCCTGGCAGCGATCAGCCAGCTGCTGAACCTGATCGACCCTGTCATCTTCGGGAAGATCATCGATGATTACGCACTGAACCCCTCGAATCTGCCGGAGGCTGAACTGGTATCCTCGGTCCTCTTCTGGCTCGGGGTAGCCATCGCGATCGCCCTGCTTGCCCGGCTCGCACGGGCCTTCCAGGATTATCTCGTGCGACTAATTGTCCAGAAGTTCGGCATGCAGATCTTCAACGACGGCCTGAAGCAGACACTCCGGCTCTCCTACAGTGAATTCGAGGAGACGCGGAGCGGGGAGACCCTGTCGGTACTGCAGAAGGTCCGGACGGACACCCAGATCTTCATGAATACTGCCATCAATGTCCTCTTCTCCTCTATCATCGGCATGGGATTCCTGATCGGGTACGCGGTAACAAAGAGCTGGCTGCTGATACCGGTGTTCCTGGTCGGCATCGTCGTGCTGGGATCGCTGACCGGGCTTCTTTCAAAGAAGATCAAGACCACGCAGCGCGAGATCAACCGGGAGACGAACAAGATGTCAGGGGTGATCACCGAGTCCCTCCGGAACATCGAGCTCGTGAAAAGTCTCGGGTTGACGTTCCCGGAGATCCGGAGGTTGCGGGAGCATAACCTGAAGATCTTCAACCTGGAGATGACGAAGGTGAAGAAGGTCAGGACCCTCACCTTCCTGCAGGGAACCACGCTCTCCATCCTGAAGAGTTCGATCCTGTTCATCCTCCTCTGGCTGATATTCCGGAATATCCTCACCACCGGCGAGCTGATCTCGATGCAGTTCATCTCCACGACCATCTTTGGACCGCTGCAGGAGCTGGGGAGCTTCATTTTGAGCTACCGGGAGGTCGAGGCGTCGGTGAACACGTTTGATCAACTGATGCACAAACCGATCGAGCAGAACCCTGAGAACCCGATCGTCGTTGAAGACCTGGAATCCATCCGGTTCGCGGACGTGGTGTTCCGGCACAGGACCGCCTCGTGCAACGCGGTTGACGGGATCACATTTGAGGTGAAGAGGGGAGAGACGATCGCATTTGTCGGTCCTTCCGGCTCGGGGAAGTCGACGCTCGTGAAGCTCCTGGTTGGATTATACCGGCCTGTCAGCGGGGAGATCTATTTTAATGGCCACCCCGCATCCCAGATCAGGTATAATCCGCTTCGCCGGCAGATTGGGTTCGTTGCGCAGGAGGCCCAGCTGTTTGCCGGGACCATCAGGGAGAACCTCCTGTTCGTCAAGGCCGATGCGACGGATCAGCAGATCAGGGATGCCCTCCACAAAGCTGCCTGCGATGACCTCGTTGCCCGTTCACCGAAGGGGATTGACACGATCATCGGGGAGGGCGGGATGAAACTCTCCGGGGGGGAGAAACAGCGAATCTCGATTGCACGAGCCATCCTGCGACAGCCCCGCCTGCTGATCTTTGACGAGGCGACGTCATCCCTCGATTCGCTGACCGAGCAGGATATCACGAACACCATCCGTGATATCTCGCTCTCCAGGGAGCAGATCTCCATCCTGATCGCCCACCGACTGTCCACCATCATGCACGCCGACGTGATCTACGTACTTGAGAAGGGGAAGATCGTGGAGACTGGTTCGCACGACGCACTTCTCGCCCAGAAGGGGTTATATTATGCGATGTGGCGCCAGCAGATCGGGGAACGGAGGAGGGGTGCAAGGGGAACCTGACCATTCACCCCGGTATCCTTCACAAACGGGAAATTCCCCTGACCGCCTTACTGGCAGAGTGACTTTTATGAGAAGGATAGTCTGACGACCAAGGTCGATATCCATCAGTGCGGTACAGTTCAGAGATTTCCTGACCCGGCTGTAGGGTAAAGGACCCCAGCCATCGGAGCCGATGGGGTTCTGCTCCAAGGATTATCTCCCCGCAGGGGGAGGAACTCCAGTTCTCTTCAGTTGGAATGATCCACCTGAGGGGAGGAAGAGACAAAAAAATTATTTGTGAATCTTGTTCAGCAGGTTGTTCATCATCTCAGGTGCCCTGTCCTTCAGGCCGAAGGCAAGGAAGACAGCGATACCGACACCAATGCCTATCCCCACTCCCCATGCGATCGGCGTGACAAACGTGTAAATGATGGTCAGGTCGATCAACAGCTGGGAGAGCGCGAGGATCAGAATTACGAAGTAGAAGAATACCCGCAGGATGAGCAGGATGACCCCGAGGAACTCGATGTCCTGGGTCTTCCCCCATGCCTGTATGAGGTCCAGCAGGTAGTCGATCAGGATGAAGCCTCCAATCAGGATGATCAGGAACATCGCGATGTGCGGTAAATACAAAATGAACCGTTCGAACAGGTCGCTGATGAATCCGATCCGGAGAACACTTGCAGCGGCAGCGATGGCGATCAGGTAGATGAACCACCTGACGATGAGGTCGAAAAGGTGTACAATAGTCGTACCGGATTGTTCAATGGCTTTCCCAAGAGAAGTCTTGCGGAGAGCATCGTCAACACCGATTTTATCAAGGATTTTCGAGATGAATTTCCCGAGGAACCGGCCAACCAGCCATCCGATAATCAGGATGATTATTGCTGCGATGAGGTAAGGGATGTATTCAATCATCGGATTAATAATCTGTTTCATCGAATCAACGACAGATCCAATAATGTCTGATAATGCAGTAGTCATGATGACCAAATGGCGCATTAGAGAGAAGAATGCTTAATATTATAGGTTTGGGAACCTGAAAGTATTAACATTAGTAATAATCCAGGACAGATAATATTTATAAAACACGGTAGTGATTAAAAAAACGATGATCCATTGAAGGAACCAGGGGATAATAAACAATCAGCGATGTTGTTGATGGTAGGTTGCAGGACCATCCCCGTCGATTCTTGCCAGAGGTCAGGATTTCCCTGGATGATGGCACGAATCGTGCCCTTATTCGGGGTAAAGAACAAATATCCTCCCTCGACCACAGATCCTCTTATGCGATGGCAGGATATCGCCTACAGGATATTTATTCTGGGGTCTGCTCTCCTCTTCATCGCGATGATAATCGATATGTTGTGGGACTATCAGATCCTGGCACAAAGCCATTCCGGATCAGCCTCCTGCTGCTTTAGTGGAGCAACTTTTACCCTTACGATTGCAGTTGGGGTCCTGGCGACATCAGCTGCCCTTTACCTGATCCGGAGCAGCTTCAGGGTATAAGGGCGGGACTACCGCTGTGGTTCATCGATGATCATGTGCTGTTCTCCCAAAAGATATGGTTGAATCCCATACCCCTCCATACCATGGTAGGATAGTGGGATTCTCCGTCGACAAGCGTGCATTCATTTCAAAATCTATATCTCATATTATACCAATTGATTATACTCATATGGTGATTCTTGAATGAAGAAAACAACCCTGTTTCTGATCGTACTGCTCGTCTTTTCAACGATGCTGATTGCCGGGTGCACCCAGCAGACGCCCGAAGTGAAACCGGTAACAACGCCTACCGTCACCGAGAAGCCCACACTTCCCCCCCTGGTGAACCAGACCGTGGCGAACATCACCGAGAAAGCCAACCAGACCGCGGCAAACATCACTGAAAAAGCCAACCAGACCGTGGCAAACATTACCGAGAAAGTCAACCAGTCTGCGACAAACATCACCGAAAAAGCCAACCAGACCGTAGCGAACATTACCAGCCAGGCGAATCAGACCGCAGCCAACCTTACCAGTCAGACCAACAAGACCGTCTCAGATATCGTAAACAAGACCTGAATCTCCCTCTTTTTTTTGAAGGCTCAATTAGTGCAAGTCATTTTGATGATACCTGTTGAAGAGATGTATCTCTGATCAGTACGGCACCTTCCTTATTGGCACCAATCGTGCCTTCCCGCATCACTTTCACGACTGCGGCTTCTCCCTTACGACCTCTCTGGCCGGCTTGTCATCCCGAAGCCCGAGATAACGGGGGTGGCGGAGTTTTCCTTCAGGAGTCCACTCGGTGAAGATCACTTCGCAGACAAGGACCGGGGTGACGAAATGCTCCCCTTTCTCCGGTCTCTCTTTATCTGCGAACGGGGAAGCCTGCTGTTCCAGGGAGACGAGTCGGGCACCGATCTCCCTAAGGGTCCGGTCATCAAACCCTGTCCCTACCTTTCCCGCAGAGAGAAGGCGGCCATCCTGGTAGTATCCCAGGAGGAGCGCCCCGAACCCTGGCCGGCTCCCTCCCGGGTCGGTATATCCGCCGATGACAAACTCCTGCCGGTTGAGGCACTTGAACTTGAGCCAGTCGGATGAACGCCGATGGAGGTAACGGCCCGAGGCCCTTTTGGCGATGATCCCTTCTAAACCCTTCGTGCAGGCCTCGCGGTAGTAGGCAAGGCCATCCTCCTGGTGTTCTGTGTACCGGACCGGATCCCTGAAGGGGATGAGTGTTTTCAGGAGAGTTTTCCTGGTGCGGAGATCAAGGCTGGCGAGATCGAAGCCGTCCAGGTATATCAGGTCAAAGAGGTAGAGAAACACCGGGACCCTGCTCTTTTTAGCCTTCACCGGGTCGTGGATCTGCATCCGTTCCTGGAGCCGGGAGAAACTGGGAACATCTCCTTCCAGCGCAATGATCTCGCCATCGGCGATGAACTGCCTGTCGGTGAACGCTTCCAGGGCTTCCACCAGTTCGGGGTAGGTGTCATTCAGGACCCTCCTGTTCCGGGAGAGCAGCCGGACCCGGTGGCTGTCGCGGAACACAAGGCACCGCTCGCCGTCGAACTTCTGCTCGAAGATCCAGTCCCCGCTCATGGGTCCGGGAGATGCAGGGGTGGCGAGCATGGGCTCCATCCAGGCGGGCTGCTCGCGGGCGACGAGCCGTTTCTGCTGTTCTTCGGTCAGGGCGGCGAGGAGAGGATGCATCAGGGATCGGTAGTTTCTTCCTGATTCTTTGAACCATATATCTGTTTCATTGCGGATGCATGGAGAACAGACGGGGGTGATTCCAGTATTTCAAAAATTTAAAAGGAGTATCCCTGATTGGGAAGGTGGCAGGATTATGGGGGCAAGTCAGGATGTCGTCCGGCACCTGGGACAATACCGCTTCAGCCGGTGACACTCAATGACGACCGCCAGTATACAAGGAGATTGCAGTGGCCGCTCTTACCACCTTTAATAAGAGGTCTGGGTGAGGTTGCGCACCGAGACGATCCAGGCTTCCTTCACTTTCTCCCTCTCCATCCCCTGCAGGATATAGACCAGGAGACCCTGGAAGAGGGCGTTGAGTGAACAGGCAAGGAGTCGGGGATTCACATCGTTTCTCACTTCTCCTCGGGTCTGTCGATCGCGGAGAAAATCCGCTATCGGTGCGAGGAAGGCTTCCCGATCCTCGGCGATGATCTTCCGCACATTCTCATCGCTGGAGGTGAGGGCGATACTCTCAAACGTGAGCTTGCTCAGGTACGACGTGATGATGGAATCAAAGAAGAATTCTGCCCCTGATAGGAAATCCCGGGTATCGAACGCCTCGAAGATCAGGTCCGTAAGGATCTTCCTCTCATATTCCGCAACCGCAGCAAACAGATCCTCCTTTCCCCTGAAGTAATGATAGATGGTAGGCTTCGTGACACCAAGCAGTCCTGCAATATCCGTCATCGTCGCCTCATGGTACCCTTTCTGATGGAATACCTCGTGAGCCGCAACGATCACCTTCCTCCTGACTTCTTCCCGGTATTCCGGGTATAATCGGGGCAGTCTGACATCCCTCCGTGATCTTT
Organism: Methanomicrobiales archaeon; assembly: GCA_012516785.1. Classification (GTDB taxonomy): domain Archaea; phylum Halobacteriota; class Methanomicrobia; order Methanomicrobiales; family Methanospirillaceae; genus UBA9949. The sequence goes on along the minus strand of JAAYWH010000108.1, from coordinate 1,008 downwards.
ATGGTATTGTTTCACGCATCCGATTATAAACATATATCTTTGGTAAAACAATCTACCCAGGGTAAACGTATTAAACCATTAGTATGAAATATAAGAGGACAAAGGAATCCATCGAATCAATGGGATTCCTTGCATGAAACTTTACCGCATGGTTGATGGAAAGAGTATCAATGGATGATGGTTATGAAAAATGAAGAGCAACCCAGGGATTCTCTCAATACTGCAGCGATCGGACTGGTGATCGGCACCAGTCTCGGGCTCGTCTTCGGAACAATGTTCAACCAGGTCGGTCTTGGTATTGCACTCGGTGCTGCCCTCGGGCTGGTTTTCGGGTTTACGATACCGATGAAGGGGCGGAAATCCTCCTGAATTTTTTTAATTGGTTACGATAGAAAACTGTCTTCGTGCAGAATAAATTCCTCTGCCCGGTCATGCTAACACGACACCGGCGTGATTTGCCAGACCAGCAGTACCCATTTCTCCTCCTGCTTTGCATAATGGGCGGCGACATGAAACGTACCGGTCATGCTTTGACCATCCATAGTACAATCCGCGATGCACTGATACACTAGGATCGCTGAGTCGGGCGAGGCTCCCATGAGCTGGGGATCGGAGATGATGAACTCCTGCAGGATAAGCCCGGGAAGAAGGGTTGACAGGACGTCTTTTTTAGAGAACCGGCCGGAAGGGGTGATACCGATAAACTCCGGTGCAAGGAGGACTTCGAGGGCTTTCTTGTTCCTCTCCTTCAAAGCCCTCGCATGGGCTTTCTCATGGGCAAGAAGGATGGTGGGGAGCGGTCCGGGAGTTCCTGTTACTGTCATACCAAAGGATCCCTCCCCGGACGAAAAAAGGTATGCCAGGAAGAGAGAACGATCCTTCCGGAACCGGATTTTTTTTAATAATTGACAGTAAATACTGGACTGGGGTTGTCTGCCGGTGTCCACGGGTATCCCGTGGATTTCCGATGATATGATATGTCTGGATCCAGGAAGAGACGAGAAGAGG
>JAAYWH010000015.1 GCA_012516785.1 Methanomicrobiales archaeon | reverse complement strand
GTTGCTGACACATCGTTCATTATCGACCTGTTGCGAAAAGATCCCGGTGCAACAACGATCTTCGAACAATACGAACAGGCAGGAAGAGGACTGGACACCACAGGCATCACTGCTCTTGAGCTATATAAGGGAGCATATCAGTCAGTGAATAGGAACAGTCTGGAGAAAGTGAAAAATATTCTGTCTCTTTTTTCCATCCTGCCGATCGATGAACAGGTGTATGAACTGTTCGGGAGATTGTCAGCCGATTTGCGTATGAGGGGAACCCCGCTTGGTGCCTTTGATGGGGTAATCGCTGCAATCGTGCTCTGCACTGACGGGGAGATTATATCCCGGGACCGACATTTCAGGTCGATTCCGGGAATAACAGTAATAAACTACTAAAACGCCGCTTTAATCCTATTTCTACCCCCCCTTCCTTTGAATCTCAGGCTGTGGGGAATCACTTTCTCTTATTTTCCCCATCCCGGATTTTCCGCGATGAACGCCCGTTCCTTCTTCTCGAGTTCCTCCGGTGAGAATTTTGCCGGCATGCAGATGCACCGCTCCTCGATAAATTCCCCTTTTATGAAACATCCGAATGTCGTGTCCCGTGAGCATGCCCCGTATTCCTTCGTGTCATAGTTGTGAAACACGAGTTCCGCCCCTTCACGGTCGGCAATCTCCTTTGCTTCTCTCCACGATCGTGCTGCCATGGTTGAACCAGTTTATCATCTTCCTGTCAGGTACTTAAATGCTCATGATCATGTCATAAAGAGCAGTACGGTCATTCGTCCTGAAAACCGTATGCCGCCTTCTGTCTCCCCAGAGCGATTCACTTCATATGACTGTGCTGCTCCTGAGCATAAGGGGGTGATTTGGGTGAAAGGAAGGCATGGCGACTGACATGGCTGCCTGGTATTCCTCGTGGAGGGAGATGCAGAGGACATCCACGTCTTCTGAAAGCAGGTTCAAGAAGTTTTTATGCCATCAAACGAATCATTCAAAGTTGAACAATGAAAAAACAGAAATTTATTGACCTGAAAGCCATCGCGTGGGATGCGATGCGGAAATACGGGTTCGAGCCGGGATTTTCGAAGGCGGTGATGAAAGAGGTTGAAACGATCGATGAGAAGAACGATCCTGATGGCGGGAACAAAGTGCGGGATCTCCGCTCCCTCCTCTGGTCATCCATTGACAATTATGATTCCATGGACCTTGACCAGATCGAGTACTGCGAACGCGGCCCTGCGGACGAGATCCATGTGATGGTTGCCATTGCGGATGTCGATCACTTCGTCCCGAAACGTTCCCAGACCGATCTCCGTGCAGCCCACAATGGCACATCGGTGTATACCGGGGTCGAGACATTCCCCATGCTCCCGGACCGGCTCTCGAAGGGAATCAGTTCCCTCCTCCCCGGCAATGACCACCGGGCAGTTGTGATCGAATACACGGTGCTCCCTGACGGGGACGTTCGCGAGGAGGGAATCTCCCGTGCTCTCGTATCGAACAAGGCAAAGCTGATCTACGAGGAGGTTGGCGAATGGCTTGATGGGCAGCGGACGATCCCCCCAAGCGTGAGTGCCGTCCCCGGGCTGGAGGAGCAGATTCGCCTCCAGGCGCTTGCTACGAGCCGGCTGAAGAAGTACCGGATGAAGCAGGGGGCACTCGAACTCGAGACGATCGAGGCTGATGCGGTTGCAGAGAACGGGATTGTCCGGGATATCGTTGTCCAGAAGATGAACGCCGCCCGGTTCATCATCGAGAATTTCATGATTGCGGCGAACGGGACCATGGTCGACTTTCTCGGAAAAGCCGGCATTCCGATGATCCAGCGGGTGGTCCGGGTGCCCCGGTACTGGGACGAGATCGTGATGACCGCCGCGGCCTACCGCGAGAAGCTCCCCCGGGAGCCCGATTCAAAAGCCCTCTCCCTCTTCCTCCTGAAGAGGAAGGATGCCGATCCCGAGCGGTTCCCGGATCTTTCGCTGACTATCGTCAAGCTCCTCGGGCCTGGTGAGTATATGACACTCGAGCCCGGGGAGCCCCCGACCGGCCACTTCGGGCTTGCCGTCACCGATTACACCCACGGTACCGCTCCGAACCGGCGGTATGTCGATCTGGTGAACCAGAGGCTGGTAAAATCAGTCCTTGACGGGAAGGAGAGTCCTTACACCACGCATGACCTCTATGATCTCTCCACCTGGCTCTCGGACCGGGAGAAGGGCTCTAAAAAGGTGGAACGGTTCATGCGAAAGGCTGCCGCAGCAGTGCTGCTCAAGGACCGCATCGGCGAGGAGTTCGAATCCCTGGTGACCGGTGTCACCGAGCATGGGACCTACGCCCGGATGATCTCCCCTCCTGCCGAGGGCAGGATCCTCCAGGGAGAGCAAGGGCTCCGGGTCGGCCAGAAAATCACCGTCCGGCTGCTCCGCACCGATCCTTACAACGGGTTTATTGACTTTGCCTGTGTCAGGCGTGGAGAGTCCGGGCAGGGGATCTATGTCGAACGAGCACCCAAACGGCGTGCATCAGCGCCGGTTCCCCGGAGGCAGGGATATGGGCGAAAGCAGCGGAGCAGGCGTTGAGGCCATACGGATCTTCCTCCCTTGCATATTTTTCACCTCCTGGCAAGGTTTATCGTAATTGAGTAACAGTGAAAAGGTGGGAACGCCATGTTCATCATGCCTGATTTTATCCATACCCCCGAAGAATGGATCATATGGCTGCTCGGTGCAGAATTTCATGAGTCTGCCTCAGTTGATATGCTCGTCCAGAGGACCCGCTACCGCCGCGAAGATATGCTGTCGTTTATCGGGGGCCTCGAACGGATGAAAGCAATCAGGGTCAACCGCAACGCGAGGGATGCCATGATCATCGACTCAGTTGCCCTGGTCCCGAACGGAAAAAGATTGTTTGGGGAGTTGCAGCAGCGTTCGGGGCAACAGCCAGGGTGAAGATCCTCTGCAGTCACTTCTCATCCGGATCCTCTGGAAACCGGACAAAATAGCAGACTCCCCATTGCAGCTTCTCTCCGGGGCTCAATCCGCGTAACTGCTGTTCTGCATGCTCCTCGCAGACGGTCGATGCGCAGCACCCAAGGATCTGCATCCCGATCGCCTCCCTGCCGCACACATCACAGACCTTTTTTCCGCTGGAGTTCTCCTTATCCGGGCACATGATCTCTTCATCATGGATATCACCCTGTCCCCTGATGAGCTTCTCCATTCCCTGCAGTCAGGAGCATGGTCCCGGTCAGGTCCTGCTTTTCCAGCAAGCGGATCTGGAATGGAGATTGGAGAGACTGGACACATGATCAGAATAGCTATTCATCAGGAAGGATTCTGGTCATCAGGGTAGTGATGAGAATGGCATGGTCTCCTGCCGCCGCCCTAGTTTCCCCTATGGGATCGTTTCAAACGAAAAGAGCCGGACCTGTTCCACAGAATTTTATACCAATCCCGGAACAATCTTCCTTTCATGCGAACGAACCGCCACCAGTATTTCCTTGACCTTGCGCTCCGCTGCGCCCACCAGGGAACCTGCCTCCGCCGGAATTTTGGTGCGATCATCGTTGACGAGTACAATACCATCGTTTCGACGGGATACACCGGGGCACCGAGGAAACAGGTGGACTGTACCGAACTGAACCGGTGCTGGCGGAACGATCACAACATCCCGTCAGGGTCAAACTACGAGAAGTGCAGGAGCGTCCATGCCGAGATGAACGCCCTCCTCCAGGCAGGAAAACTGGCACGCGGCTGTACCCTCTACCTCGCAGGATATGAAGTTGAGACCGAGGGGCTGACTCAGATCTGGCCCTGCTTCCTCTGCTCGAAGATGATCGTGAATGCCGGGGTCAGGAATGTCATCATGCGGACCGGCGAGACCACGTATGAAGAGATGGACCCGATCGTGCTCTACCAGAAGCGGAGCCGTGAAGCGCTCGGTGAATGACCTCCTGTGCCTGAAGGGGAAGGTTGTCAGGGTTTCGAGTGTGGTGCGTTCCAGAATGAGAATCCTGGCTCTGGTTCAGACTCCTGCAGGTAGGGTCCTTCTGTTTTCCATCGCGGTTTTTTGGAAAAAAAAGTTACTGCCCGGTTGACGCGTCAACCCGCTCGGTCCTGGTCGTCCCGGCCGCATCACGGGTGGTGATCTGCCAGCGGGGTACCCACGCAAGGAAGAACGAGACGATCTCGATCCCGGTCTTCTTTGGTTTCACCACGATCTCCTCCCGTTCTTTTACCGCATTCTCCCAGAGGGCCGTGATCGCTGCTGATTCCTTCTCAAACTCGTCCTTCAGCTCCCGGAGGTCATCTTCAAGTGCACGGGCATTCTCCTCAGCTTCCC
>JAAYWH010000107.1 GCA_012516785.1 Methanomicrobiales archaeon | reverse complement strand
TCATCGGCAAGGTTCTCGATGAATGGAATGGCACCTTCAGCCCCGACGACTCTTCCGTCCTTGACCCCGCCTTTATGGAGTGCAGCCATGGTCTGGCCTGCAAGGTGACCCTTCACCTCGGTCCCGCAGAGCAGGAGGAAACGGATATTCGGGTTGGAGATGATGTTGGCGATGACCTTCTCGAGACCGAGGTTCTCGGTCTTGCAGGACCCGCAGATAGCGGCTCCCTTGTCGCAGATCCCCTTCTCATCGAGGTGGGAACCGCAGGTCATAACGGCGACCGGGCTGTTGGCATCGCCCGCATGGAAGTCTCCCTGGACGATCGGCCACCCGCTTGCCGGTGATTTCTTGTCTGCCATTTCTTTCACCTCAGATCAGATGGAATACATAGATTCCTGCTATGAAGAGCCCTACTGCCAGTCCGTACCAGAACGCGGTCATCCCTCCGGCCATTGGCAGGGTGTTCTCCCTTCCCGGGAACGAGGCAGCAAAGTTACCTGTTCCGGAAAGCATGTTCACGATGTCATTTGCAACCGTCTCAAGCTCAGCGACCTTGTCGATGACAGGTGCCAGTGACTCGCCAGCGGTGGTGACAACCCCTATCATGGGATCCATAACGAGCCCATATTCGGGAAGAACTTGAACGTACATCAGTGTCCCTCCACGTCTGGGATTGGTTTTGACTCAAGCCAGGCAGCAGCATCCCTTTTTGAGAGTTCGATGTACTTGGCATAGGTGTAATACCATCCAATGATAGCAACGAAGAGTGACACCAATGCAGCGCTCATCGAGATCAACGGCATTGACATTATTGCAGCCGTGATCATGGAGAGGAACCCGCACTCGGCAGCCAGCATCAGCATCCTGTCCTGGGTCCAGTTGGGTCCAAGGCAGGCATTGAACGGGTGCTGGATGGCGATTGCACCGAGCATGAATGCGGTAGCGATGAGTGCGCCACCAAGGAACGATGCCTGGTAACTCGGGAGTGAGAGCCCGAGGATCTGCACGTTTCCGGTTGTTAGTGAGGTCAGTTCAAAGGAACCGGTCATCATGGCAGCGTAGCCCATAAGGACAAGCGCTCCGATGATGGCCATCTCGACAAGGGACTGGATCATGACCGGGATGCGCATGTTCAGCACATTGTTGGCCAGGTAGCCGAGAATTAGCCCGATAACAGCGGCGAGGACAACAGCGACGATCGGTGCTGCAATCCCGTATTTTGTCGCAAAGAGCATAGCAATGACACCAGAACCGAATGCAATCATACCGGCTGACGGGACACCGGTCCCGATACCGTAGCTGCACAGGTGCTTGATGGTGTGGCTACCCCAGATGAGTGCTGCGACTGTGGCCAGGCCACCAAAGAACGCGAAATATTCTGTACCCATAATCACATTGGCATAGGTGAGGTACAGGAATACCAGCGAGGCTATGAGGCCTGCTATCATGATCGTTGTGTGGGGAATGCCTCCCTCAATCTTTTCAACTTTTACTGTCATGTCAGCACCTCACACCGCAACAATCATGATCGCAACGATCCCGCATATCGCGGATGCAACTGCAGAAGCAACGACAGCACGGGGGAACCGCTTGAACTTGGGATCATGCGGACCTTCAATCGTTCCGGTGATGTTGTATGCAGCGAGCACAGCGTTCACGAGGAACATCCCGATAGCAAACATCCCTGCGAGGGCAACTGCAATGGGGACGATCTGCGCAGGCAGGGCGTTCATCATCGCTGGCAGCTCTTCTTCGTAGAGGTCAAGAAGCACCAGGTAGATGAGTGTACCGCCAGCACCTCCGAAGAGGCCGCCGATAACACCGCCCACGTAGGATACGAACGGCAGGCCATGCCCCTCGGTTCCCTGGGACTTGAATTCAGGCTGAGTATCTCCGGTAATCGGGTCTTTTGTCACCTTTCCTGATGCGGAGGGGATACCCATCCCGAAGACATAGATGAAGTTCACGAACATGCAGGTGATTGCCATCATCAGGCCGCCACCGATTGCTCCGGTTATGGTTGCGACAACCACTCCCATTTCAGCAGCCCAGGCCCCTCCAAAGAGACCGGCAAGACCTGCACCAGCCGCGAGCATAGCCACACCTGTGGCAATACCGGGAGCTTGTCCCATGGCAGCCGGAGCTCCTCCGACCGGGACGAAGTGGACCCCGAATCCGATCAGGACACCGCCAATGATGATCCCAATCAGGGCCATAAATGCAAGGCCGGATCCGAACAGGTAGTAGGTTGCACCAATGACAAGAAGCAGAATAATGATACCGACAACCATTGCGGTTGTATCAACCGCTGCCCCTGCAGCGGGCTTGGCACCAATAGCGCTCATGACGATGCCTCCTCGGCAGGTTTCGTGTAGGGTCCGTAGTTCTTCCGTGCCCAGACCTCGATGTAACGGTCAATCACGGTGAATACGAGTATAATAATGATACCGATAATGATCGCACCCCAGCCGGCGCCAATCTCTTCAAAGAGAACAGTGCGCCAGAGTTCGAGGAAGACGATCAGTCCGAAGCAGACTCCTGATGCTGGGCCGCCAAGTTTTGCGGAGAACCAGCCGTTGTCAAGAGAGTTCCTCTCACCAGCTTCGGCATATCTGACGATGTTTCCTGAAGCAGCAATCGGGACACCTGCACCAAACTTCTGGTTCTGGTACTGCCGCTCTTTTCCATAGAACGGGTTCCCGGTTGCTGATCCAGCTGCCCCGAGGGCGATTCCCCAGACGATGCCAAGCAATGGCAGTGGGAACGGGTGCCCGAGGGCGGCGTTGATCAGGTGGCACAAGGTCACCGTGGCGAAGATGGCAACAAAGGCGTGTGCCATGGTCACCGTTGTCATCGACTTCAGGATGTCGACGTATACCGGCTGTCCGAATTTAGCGAGACTTGCAGTCCTTCCGAGATATGCGGTGGTGGCATATACGCCCTGGACGAAGACGGCGATACCGCTTCCCAGAACAATTGCAAGTATCGGGTTAATCTGCATAGCCATGAAAGCCCAAGCGATCCCTGCGCCGAGCGCAATCCACAGTCCGTATGCTGGTGGCTCACCGGCCACTGCCTTATTGAAGATCCGGTGAATATATCCCATCTGCGGAGCGAGCTGAACCTGCGAGTTCGGGTCACCCTGTGAACCGATATCAGATTCAGTGTTCTCTGCAGCACCGGCAACTGTGGCAAGAGCTCCTGCCAATGCAGTTATTCCAATGCCAAATACAATACTTTCCATTTAGCCTCCTCCCTGCGTGCTGAATAGTGCACGAGAGTGTTCATCATGCATTGCCACTCACAACGAGTACAAACCCTTTGTGGTTCATCTAACAGTTACGTCAGTAATGAGTTAAAGGTTTCGAAATATTTGCTTATAAACCGGTTTTTTGGGTTTTAATCACAAAACGGAGGATTTTCCTGCGAAATTAACGCATCTGAAATTTACTTAATTAAAAAAAGGTTGAGTTGCATGCAAGTTTTTTTCTGTGGGGCAGGTCGTTCTCTCTTACTCGCTTATCCGTCCGTGAGCGGCTTCCTGTGCAGGGGCGGGTACAATGAACTCCATTGGTATTTCAGAAGGAGGACCAATATGGACAACCTTTCCTCCTTTCATCAGAGCGACCCTGTCACAGATATCCCGGACGAAGTCCATGTCATGGGATACGATGATAAAAGTCTCTTCCATATCCTTCCGAGCAGTGAGGATCGAATGCTTGACGTCAAGTTTCGTGATCGGATCCATGGTCCCGGTCGGTTCATCCAGAACGACGATTCTTGGCTCCCGGATGAGGACCTGGGCAAGAGCAACGCGGTGACGTTCCCCCTGGCTCAGCTCGGCCGGATACCGGTGCAGGAAGGGAGTGATATCATCGGGTGCAAATCCGGCCATCTTCAGGCTGATCACTGCTTTCTGCATTGCGAGCTCTTTCGGGAATTCGAGACCGATTGCGTCGGTGAGATTATCGAGAATGGTCCGGTGGGGATAGAGATCATATTCCTGGTGGAGGAGGCCGATGTAGGGTTTTGCACGCCCCCGGTTTTCTATTCCCGGACTTGTCATGTCTATCCAGTCATCACCGATCCGGATGTTCATCTCCCCCCCGGTGGGTTCGATGAGCCCGGCGATGATACGCGAGAGAGTGGTCTTCCCGGCACCACTCGTCCCGATGATCCCAAAAATTTCGCGTTCGGCGACGTCAAAGGTAACATTCGTGACTGCCTTGATCAGTCCCCTGTCAGCGGTAATGTACCGTTTCATGACCTCCCTTGCCTGGAGGATCGGCGCTCCGTTTTCACTGGAATCCCCCCGCTCTCCCGCATGGTAATTCTGCATGAATTTTCCGAGGATCTTGTCAGGTGTGCCTTCCTCGATCACCCGCCCTTTATCCATAAGCAGTGCACGGTCAGCAACCTGGTCGATGACCCCTGAAAAATGGGAGGTGATGACCATTCCCATGCGTGAATTGCTGGTCGCCTCAAGGAGCAGCTGGTGGACGAGATGGGCAGTGGTTGGGTCTAAGGTCCCGGTTGGTTCATCTGCGAAGAGGAGCAGGGGTTCCTTTGCAAGCTGCCTTGCAAGAACCACCCGTTGCTTTTCACCCCCGGAGAGATCGCGTGCGATATGCATCATACGGTGGGTCATCCGTACCCGTTCCAGGAGTTCAGCAGCACGGTTCACCGATTGATCGGGTGGATACCTGATATCGTCAAGTGCATGAAGCACGTTCTCTATCACTCTGTCATTCCCATACAATGCAAACGTACGCTGGAACATTATGGCGGTTTTACGCAGCATCAGGGACTTTCCTCTCTCATCATCCGGATTCCAGAGATCGATATCAACGGGGAGGAGCACTCCTCCGCAACTGGGGCAGGGCAATCCTGCAGCACTCCGGGGTTCGAGGGAACAGCCCTTTTTACATTGGCTCATGTGGTAGATGACAGCACCCGTTGTTGGCGGATCGTCGATACCCCTCATCAGGTGCATGAGGATCGATTTTCCGGCGCCGCTTCTTCCGATGATCCCGAGGACCTCCCCTTCATTCATGTGAAAGGATACATTGTCAAGAATCAGGGTTCCGCCAAGCTCTATACTGAGATTTCTGACGGTTAACAGGGGTGAGGGTGAACCAGACATAGGCTACTCATCCATTCAGTCACTTGTTTTTCCGGATCGAAGGGCTGGACCCTTCGGGAATAATAGTGCAGGGGGTTAGGCTGCTGCCACACTATAACTACACATATGAGTAAAAAATAATTAAAGGTATTTAATAGGACAGAAGAACTGGCATCGACCAGGGGATTGAAGCATAGAACTGAATGCCGATATGGAAAATAATTTCTTCACATATGTGAATAAATTAAGGTAGTGAAATCCATGAAAATTTGTATTCCCTCAAAGGGACCGGATATCCAGGATTTGGTCGATGAACGGTTTGGACGTGCTCCCTATTTTATTATCTACGACACCGAGAGCAAAATGACCGAAGCCCATGTAAATTCAACTGCAGGTGCCATGGGGGGCGTTGGCCCAAAGGCTGCTCAGTTCCTCCTCAACCAGGGAGTAGACAGCCTTGTGACGGAGCGTGTTGGTGGAAATGCCCTTGAGGCATTGAAAGCGGGAGGAATCATGGTGCTTCTTTACGAAGAGAAAGGAAGCACCGTTGCCAATGCGATCACGGCCTTTCTCAAAGGGAACCTGAAGGAACAATAATCCTTCTTGTGTTCGTTCTTTTGAGGAGGCAGGAGAAGATGACAACGCGTATGAAAATTGCCATCGCAAGCGGGAAGGGAGGAACCGGAAAGAGCATGGTGGCTGCAAACCTGGCCTGGGCCCTCGCGCAATCGGATCGGGTGACACTGGTCGATTGTGATGTCGAAGAACCAAATCTTCACCTTTTCTTCCCCCCGGACGATCCTGAATCAACCGATGTGCAGGTATCAATTCCCGCCTTTGATAATTCGCGATGTACTTTATGCGGGGATTGTGCGGGGTTCTGTGCGTTCGGAGCTCTGGTCGTGGCAAAGGACCGGGTACTATTCTTCCCAGAACACTGCCACTCATGCGGGGGGTGCGCCCTCGTCTGTCCGGCTGGTGCAATCACAGAGATACAACGCCCTATTGGTACAGTAACAATCCGGCATCTCTCGGCTCACCTGTCCCTTGTCACTGGTACACTCAACGAGGGCGAGGTGCTGGGAGTAAAGGTGATCCGGGAGGCAAAGAGGTATGCAGCAAAGCCCGGGTGGCTGGTCTGCGATGCATCACCTGGTACATCCTGCCCGGTCGTTGAGACTCTGCACGGATCCGACTTCTGCCTTCTCATCACTGAGTCAACACCGTTCGGGCTTCACGATTTGGAACTGGCGTATTCCGTGACTTCCCACCTGGGTATCCCCGTTGGGGTGGTCATCAACCGGAGCGATGGGAAGGATGAGGAGGTGCGGAGGTTCTGTAATGAACGGGGGATAATTGTGCTTGCCACCATACCATTTGACCGATGGATTGCTGCTGTCCAGGGGAGCGGTGATCTGATATCCCGTGTTGATCCCGCCTGGAAGGAGCGGTTTATTGCTCTCGGTGGAGCATGTCGGTCATCGGTGGGGGGTACATGATCCGGCTTGCGGTGGTCAGTGGAAAAGGAGGTACAGGAAAAACGGTGATCACAGGGGGTCTCGTTCACCTCAGCAGATGTGCAAAGGTGATGGTTGATTGTGATGTCGATGCCGCGAATCTCGAATTGATTCTGAATCCTCGTATCATCAAGCGCGAGGAATTTACCGGTATGGAGGGGGCATATATCAACCCTTCCCAGTGTTCAGGCTGCGGGGTATGCTCCGATGCCTGCCGGTTCGGAGCGATTGAATCCATCGGGGATACCTATGTGGTGCACCCCGATCAGTGTGAAGGCTGCGGGGTCTGCCGGGTTATCTGCCCTTCGGAAGCAATCAGCATGCGGCCGAGGGTATGTGGAGAGATATATTATTCAGAAACCCCCTATGGAAACCTGGTACATGCAAGGCTGGCTCCAGGTGCGGCGAACTCGGGGCTCCTGGTCGGAAGAATTAAGAAAATTGCGTTGGAGCGAAATGGTGAATGTGACCTCATGCTCGTTGATGGTCCCCCGGGAATCGGATGTCCCCTGATATCAACCATCACAGGGATGGATCAGGTCCTTGCGGTAACTGAACCGAGTGTTTCCGGACTTCATGACCTGCAGCGGCTCATCCGTGTATGTCGTCCGCTTCGGGTGAATATGGTGGTCGCAATCAACAAGTACGATCTCAACCCCGGCATATCCGACTCCATCCGGGAGTATTGCGGAAAAGAGGGCATTCCTGTTTTAGGAATGATCCCTTATGATGAATCGGTAATGGACGCGGTGCGGAAAGGAAGGCTGGTTACTGAATATGATACTCCTGCAGCACAAGCCATTCATCATCTGTGGCATGAAATAGTCAGTACATTGAGGGTTAGAGCAGATGCAGGACAATGAGATAACGGAAGGAATACGGCGCCGGGGACGTCCGCGTGTCCCGAGAAGGATGGATCCTGAAGCCTCGCTCCGGTGTTATGCACCCCAGTGCGATATCGCCGATACTGATGAATGCGTTACCCTCCTTCCTGAAGAGCTCGAACTGTTGAAACTGGTCGACCTGAACGGGCTGGAGCAGGAGGAGGCGGGGGCCATCATCGGGGTGTCACGGCGTACGGTATGGAAAGATCTCCATGAGGCAAGACGAAAGGTTGCTGATGCCCTTATCCATGGGAAAAAAATTGAGATCGCCGGATGTGAACGCCGGATCGAGGGGCAGTGTCCCCGTGAAGGGCAGCCATGCCTGGGGTCGCAGGATGGGTTTTGCAGGCGCCGGCAGAGGCAGGGGAGCCCTCCTGACCAGTAGGAGTCAGGTCTGCCTCATTATAATATTTTAATATACTTTATCTCATATGAGTAAATAAGGCACCCCATGAGGTGCCAGGTGTGATAAAAAATGCCAGGACTTGACGGGACCGGTCCCCTTGGAGGAGGACCTATGACAGGGTGGCGCCGTGGCAGGTGTAACCCGGTATCACGGCAGGAACCCCAAAAGGATACAGCCGAAGAGGCTGGGCAGACGCCTGTTCAGCAGACCGGAGGAGCGGCCTCTCCGGTATACGGGCTTGGTCGCGGGGGTATCCCCCGGGGGTGTGGCAGGGGATATGGTGGTGGAATGAGGGGAGGCAGAGGTGGCCCCCATGGGAGTGGAATGAGGGGGCGATTCTGAAGAATGTCTGGATCGGGAGAGAATGGCACCCGGAGGGTTGCAATCGCTGTGGATGGGAACGGTGTCTCCTCACATTTTGGTCATTGTGAAAAATTTACGGTCTACCATATCAGAAACAGAGAGATTTTTCATCACGAGATCATCCTGAATCCCGGCCATGAACCAGGGAAACTTCCCCGGCTCCTTGCGTCCTGTGGAGTTACCGATATACTTGCCGGGGGAATGGGGATGAAGGCGGTCCAGCTGTTTGAAGAACAGGGGATCCATGTGATGTGCGGCATTACAGGCCCGGTCGACCAGGTCATCAGGGCCTTTTGCGAGGATCGGATCACTGCTGGTGAAAGTACGTGCCATCATTTAGGCTGTGATGAATAGGGGAACACCTCTTTATCTTTCGGATTCGTTTTAAAACGTACCAGTTTTCCTCCTTCCCTACACGCTCATTGGACTGTGGAGTCAGGGGGTAAACTCTTGGAACATCCGCGTTTTGATCAAAGAGCGTTTTATTCCTTCATTCAAAATCCCCTGTAGTGCCTACCTCGTCCTGATACGATTTGTCCTGATACGATTGAAAAATCCCGTTCCGCACTTCAAATGCCATCTCTGGAAGGGTAGTGGCGTGTATTACTGAAAGAATCCGGATTGGCAGAAAAGGAAAAAAATTGGGGCTGATCTCACCTTGCGGGGATGATCAGTGAGCGCTCTCCAGCGGGCATGAACTCGCGGATAGCACCCTTTGCGAACTCGCGGCGCGGTTCGGAGAAGTCGAACTTGAGCGAGGGGTCGGCGAAGGCGATCTTGATCAGGGGGTTGAGTGCCCATGCATCGCCGCGGGTGATGTGGGCGGCTCCTGCGATAGCGGCGTACTCTCCCTGGTGGCCGACGTTCATCGCGTAGTTCGGGTAGTTGGCTCCACGGAGCTCTCCGACACAGCCTTCGTCTGCACGGTAGGACTCGGTGTTTGCGGAACCACACTGGTCCTGCAGGTCGTAGCCGTAGAATCCGAGACGTGACCAGCCTTCCTTGTGCAGGAGCATGGACAGGTACCAGCCGTTCAGGCCGGCGTTGGAGTTCCCGGTTGCGATTGATGTCGACAGACCGGAGGCAGCGGCCAGCACCGAGGCACGCTGGGAGCCACCGAAGTGGGTCTCGAGTGCGGTCGGGAACTGCTCGTACTGCTCCATACCATAGAGGGTGACCTCGGTGGCGATGTCGTTGACGACGTCCTGGGATGCCTTGACCTTGTCCTTCTCGCTCGGGTTCTTCCAGTCGACTTTGTACTTGTCCTTGATGTAGTCCATACCGTAGTAGGTGTAGTCATCGAGGATGTTGTCGGTGTATGCGGCGGTGGCGTACTGGGTAAACCCAACACCTCCGGACATGTAGGAACCGAGCCAGATCTGGTCGAACAGCATGGTTCCTGCAGCGACTACCTCAAGGGATGCCTTGGCGGGGTCGTGCGGGTACTTGCGGTCGGTCTGGACCATGTCGGCAAAGTGTCCGAACTTGATGCCTCCGGGCTCGTTCGGGCCACGGGCACGGCGGGCGGGCAGGATCTCTGCCATCTGGATAACCCCGGCGTGCTTTGCAGCGAATGCAAGGTCGGCGGTCGCGGCTTCTCCGGCGCACATGTGGTAGGCACCGATGAAGGACATACCAAGCTGCATCGCAGACCAGCGGGAGGTGGTTCCACCATCGCAGGTCCTCGAGACGATGGTCGGGATGCGGATAGCCTGCCAGAGGGCTTTTCCAACCGCGGCCTTCAGCTGGGCTGCCTGCTTGGCCGGGAAGAGCTTCTCGACATTGATGACGAACTGGGGCTCCAGGTCGTCTGCCATCTCGTCGTCACCGGTAAAGACCTTCACGTAACAGTCGTCCACGAGTGACGGGTGGGTCTCGACCATGTGCTCCTGGACCACGGCTGCACCGGGCATGGCGTGGTTGAGCACGTGGAGGAACTCGTTGATGGTCTCCGGGGTGACTTCCTTACCCAGACGCTTCTGGAGGGTCTGGTGGGCAAGGTCCATGTTGACGATAATGGTCCTCCTGATATCGTCCCACATCTGCTGCATGGCAGCGTTGTTGACGAAGTGCAGGTCGTCGCCCTCTACGAACACGCCGGTGCCCGAGACCTCGTAGGTCATCAGCTGGCGCTGCCCGAGCGGGATGCCGCCGATGTGGCAGCGGACGGGGTCGTACATGGAGATGCCACGGGCCATTGATGCGGCATTCCCGGCCTTGACGAACTCCATCTTCCTTGGGGACTGCTTCAGGCCCTCGCGGGCGAACACGGTGCTCGTGCTCTGGGGGTCCTCGGCGAACTTCTCTTTCAGGGACTTCAGGAAGAGCTTCTGGGTTCTCTCGATCTTCTTTGCCATGTCAATCACTCCTCCGGCACATAGCCGTACTTGGTCCTCAGCGAGTGGACGCGCTGGACGTATTCAACATACTCGGCGTCACTGCGGAAGGAGGTTCCGACAAGCGAGTGGAATATGGTGGTGTGTGCCTTGAGCCACTTCTCGTCCATGGGCTTGCCGACCTTGACCTCCTTGTCCAGGGGTTCGCTGTTCTGGTTCTTGACGTACTTGACCATGTTGGCCTTCTTGTCAAGGATGCACCGCTGCATCATATCGAACATCATCCCATCCTCTGCGAGACGGAGGGAGTGTCCGTGCACGGTCGAACCGCGGATACCAGTACGGGCAGGGTCAAAGAGCTCGGTGCCGACCAGTTCCTTTGCGATCTTTTCGAGGTCACGTTCGCGGCACTCAATGATCTGACGGCCGGACAGGGTTCCCGGGTCGCAGCCGCGGTACCGGTATGCCTCTACATAGGATCGCTGGTAGGGGTGGCACGGGGCATTGTACATGGAATCAGCGAACTGGATGAACCTGACACGGTCTCCTGCCTTCGCGCCATCGATAGGAACGACCAGCTTCCTGACAGGGCAGTCCGGCTCCTGCTGCTCGGCGAGTGGCGGGTGGGCTGTCGGGTATGCCGCACCAGGTGCACGGTGGCCCATCAGCAGGACGACGTCCTCGTCCGAGATGTCGCGGAGCTTCTCAAGTTTCTTGCTCGGGTCCATCTGCTTGCGCCGGTTCTCGGCGACGATGGAGCTTCCGGGCCCATACTGTGGTTTGTAAGCCATTTTAAAATCACTCCTTAGTTTTGATCAACCTCATTACTGCATGAATGACTTCCGCCATCTTCTCCCTAGACGGGGTCTGCCCTCTGGTAACACCGCTCACGATTGCCATGACGGTGCCACGGGTCTTTATCTTGTCGGGAGGGGGCATAACAAGGGCGGTTTTCACGCCCACTTTTGCAAAATCCTCAAAGTCTACAGGAGCCTGAGAGACCACCACTGCCTTCACGTCACAGGCCTGGAGCATGAACCTGACCTTGTGCACGACGTGCGAGCGCACATTTCCGTGATGGAGAATAGCGACCTTGTGCTTCTCGATCTGCTGAATTTCAGTATCCGTGAGGCCGAAGTAAGCACCGAGCACACCTCCCCCGATATCCCTTGCATCGGGAGGCACCCCGCTTCCTGCGTTCAGGACAAGGGTGCTGATGCTGTACTCGATACCCTCTCGTCGTAATGCTGAGGTGATGTCACATACGGGCTTGGTAACATGGCGCCTTCCGGGAGACATGCCGACTACGATGACATCGGGGTAGCGGCATTCCGAGATAGTGCCCCTCTGGGCGATTCCTCCGCCTTTTCCCATGCCCATTGCCGCACGACAGTCCACGACCTGGGTTACTCGTCCTACTGGCATACTTACTTTATTCCCTGGATGATGGTAGGTCCCTTTTTGCTGCTTGGATCGGCCATCCCGATGATGGCTTTGTCGGCATAGGGTCCGTATTTCGCGTAATCCACCAGCGAAGGCTCGGTCTTCATGTACCGCCCTTCCTGGAGATACCATTGCATCTCACCGAATCCGGCTTCACAGGCTGCCTTGATGGCAGGGATCACATCCCGGTTCTCCAGTTCAAGGAGTATGGTCCCGACGTGAACCTGCATCTCCACGTCCTGCTCCCCCATCTTCACGGTCCTCCGCATCTCGTGAATATTTGGTTGCCCCTTCGCGGGACCAGTGGTAATGGTGGGGGGGAGGCGGGGGCCGTTGAGGATCACCCTCCGGACCCCTTCAGTGGCAAGGATCAGGTTCATCACCCGTTCGACAGTTTCTGGGTTGAGCAACCGCACGGTTACTATCCTGACCTGAGGATATATGGCATCGGTCATTCTATCGTAATGATTTAGACTGCCTTCGCGATGGCCTGCAGCGGCTTCTTGAATTCGTCAATCTGACCGAATGTGTCCTGGTAGACCTTGGAGGTCTGCTCGGGGCCGAACATCTGGGTTCCGGCATCAAGCGCACAGGCAACACAGACGCACGGGATTGCCACACCGGCTGCATGGCGGGTCACGACGTGGTTGCCGTTGAAGACTCCCGGACCGCCGCCACCGTAGATCGAGTGGCTGAAGAACGAGAATCCGACTGCAGTTCCCATGACACGGCCGTAGTCGGCGCTGGTCAGACCGGTCTCGTGCTCGAGCAGGTCGTTAAAGTACAGCAGGGTCGAGGAAACTGCCTGGGCGAACCGTCCGGCACCGCAGTTCACCATGGTTGCTGCCATGGTTCCGGCGCTGGCGTAGGCGTTCCACATCATCGGGTCCTTCGTCTCGTAGAAGACGTACCCGCTCTTGCCCTTCTTTCCGGCCTTGATGACCTTGTCCTCGAGTGCACGCTCGACAACGCTCTGGACGACGGTACCGATGGTTCCGGTCTTGCCGTTCGCCTTGACGATGTCATAGACCATGTTGTTGGCATTCAGGCCCTGGAATGCGTAAGCGAGGAGCTGGGCACGCTCGAATGGCCCGATTGCTGCTCCCATCTCGAACTCTCCTGCCTGCTCGAACGTGGCGGAGAGAGCACAGGTCTGCATCGCATTCCGGTGGGTCATCATCGCGGCATGGTTGGCCGGGATGTTCCTGAGTGCATACCCGAGACCTTCGTTGTTCTGCGGGATGGAGAGCACGGAGATGATGTTTCCGCCGGCCATGTCCATCGTGACCGGATAGGAACCCCAGACTGCGGACTTGACGTACGGGGCATCGAACATGCCTACCTTGTACTGGTCGATGAGTGCCTGGGTGGTTGCTGCGGCTACTGCGGTGGTTGAGGCATCGTAGGTAGCGGCTGCCTTCAGGCGGGCGCTCGGGACTTCGATAAGGAGCATCTTTCCGCCGCCAACCTTGGTGACCTTGGTGTCGTCACCCTTGTTGACCGAGACATACTCCCCGATCTTCGCTGCAAGGGCGTCTGCGTCCTTGACACAGTCAACCTTGACTGCCCTTCCAAGGATCTGGTTGTTCTTTCCACCCATTGCTCCGGTCTTGATCGAGTTGTCAAGGCCGGCCAGGTTCACCGCGACTGTCCTCTTGGTGAGGTCGATGATCTTCAGGATACCCGCATTGTTCAGCGGGCTGATCTTCTCAAGGGCAACACCGCTCTTGAGCAGCTTCCCCTGATCGTCGTAAAGATCACAGGTGTCTTTGTATTTTGCCATAACTTTATCCTCTGTAATATTGGTTTTGCCACAATGCATTTCGATAACTGAACGACAAAGCAAGCTAGGTAGTTTGCTGATGATAGATGTCGGTGACTATTGCACGTCCCCTCACGGGACAATCTACTATACTATATCACCCGATATAAGATTTCCCTTTTGTAATGAAAATTTGACATTTATATTAATATTGATATAATGTAAAAAAACAGGGGAATGTTGATATACCATATACATTCTTCATAAATGCCATGTCTTTAATGCTACGAAGATTGAATGAGGTATTACTTTGTCATAGTTGAGCGTTAAAAATTTTTAAAAACTGGTGCGCTGCTTGTTTAAAAAGGGATCAGATCTTCTGGTACAGTTTCCCGTACACGACCTGACCTTTCCGCTTGGGATGACGCTCACCAAGATCCCCATGGAACAGGGCAAACTTTGCCTTGGTGCCATCGACCTCAAGTTCTTCATCCTTTACATACTTGAACCCGGGCATCATGACATCGATTCCGCCAAAGACGATGATCTCGCCCTCCACCATCTGGCCGCCGATCTTGCTCTTTGCATCTCCTTTGATGATGACCTTCCCTCCTTCTGCATGCGTGGCGATGTGTACGTCGGCGTTGCCTTCCACAATGATGGTGCCGCCGTTCATGAAGTAACCGATGTCACTCCCGGCGTTCCCCTTCACCCGTATCAGGCCGCCCTGCATCCCTCTCCAGTCGCCCCGGTAAGCAGCTCCAAGGTAGTTGCCGGCGTTCCCTTCGATGATCAGCTCTCCGCCTTTCATCCCGATGCCTGCAAAGGCATCGACATTGCCCTTTGCAGTGAGCTTCCCGCCCTGCATCCAGGCACCGACATACATGTCAGCATCCTTTTCAATGATCACTTCGCCGGCAGACATCTTCATGCCGATGTATTTTACCCGGCTGACATCTCCTTTGACAATGATCCTGGTATCGGCTGCGGTTGCCCCCGCCTCACCTGAGATATCGAAATATTTGCCGAGGGTATACTGCTCCCTGCCTTCATAGGCATGGAGGGCTACGATCTCGGCAGCCTTCTTTCCTGCAAATGCATCGGGGGAGATGTTGTCTGCTTCAAGGAAGAGTTCAGGCTGTGTCTTTATGGTTACGGTAACAGTCTCCATTTTTGCCTCACCCCTCACCTTGTTGCGTCGACCTCGATCACTCTTGGATTGCCCGAGAGGAAATGCTTGGTCACATCGTAGTTCCCAAGGGTCACGCTGTAATAGCGGAGGAACTTGTCCTTGATATCGCGCATGACCTGGGGGTTCTCGTTGACCTTGGCGTCGACCCAGATGGTCCTCTTGTTGCCGTTCG
>JAAYWH010000106.1 GCA_012516785.1 Methanomicrobiales archaeon | reverse complement strand
TCATGGATATGCTCCTGCTTTTTTCAGTCATCATCATGGCGCTGCTGATCCTGAACACGATTGTTCTTATCATGCGAATCAGGGCTGCGCCCGATAAGCCAATCGGGAAGGGGATAGGCCTTGTCCTTGGCCTGGCAATCGGACTTACCCTCTGGATACCCCTGACATACCTTTTCGGAAACCAGACGGCAGGGATCATCGCGGGATCGATAACAGGGATTATCCTGGCAATAGGTCTGGAACTCTACTCTGCCCAGGTAAGGAAAAGACTGGAATCATAGTGCGTCTTACACTCCCTTCTCTTTTTCGTTGAAGATCCAGGCAGCGACCGGGAACGCGTCTCGTAGAAGGTACGCAAAACAGATCAATGAAAGGAGGTAGTAATCGGTCCTGTGATCCCGGAAAAAACAGGCTTTTTCTCATTTCTCTTTCTATAAAGGATTTGAGGTCATTATGGGGACCAATGCGACAAATGAGTGAACTGCCCGGTTCATTCCTGAAACCAGGTTCATGGCACCATTATTTTAATGCCGGTTCAAAGGTGGTAGGCAGGGTGATATCCTTCAGGATGGATACCCAGGGAGATAACAGCAATGAATATTTGTACGAGTAAGGTTGGGATTGCATTGGCAGATCGCACAAGAGAGCTGATGAAGGCAAGAAAAGCCCTTTATGCCGCCGCGACGATCCATACCGCAACGACCGCCATGCTTATCGCATGGTTTGCTGTCATGTTGCATGTAGTCCTGCCCTGAATACTATCAAACCGCCCGTTCGGAACCAGCAAGTATCCCAGACGGGCGGAAAATATCCTTTATCCGCCTTTGCCATGTTCAGACAGGAGAACAATTGAGAAGAACACCAAGCTCCCTGTCATACTCTCTCGTGAGGAGATGCCCCGGTATTCTGGTGCGTTATCGTTCTCCATCGGATAATCCCAGGATGTCAGAAACGCTTCGTCCATGGTTTTTCCCTCTCCCCGTTCAAACCGTGTATTCCCACCGGCGGGAGCTCTGTTGCGGGGAGATCGTTGTTTCCTTTTCACCCTCCATTGAAAGGAAAGAGGTTTCCTGATCCCAGGATCACCATACTGGATGGTGACAAAGGAGAGCAGGCGGATTTTTGAAACTTCAGACCTGAAAGTTATTATTTCCCAAATCCACTACCTTTCCATAGAATAGGAAGGGGAGCGGTATATCGCTCCCCTATCTGGTGCTCCCATGATCAAACCACTCTCCCCGGAAGAACTACGAAACAGCTATGATTCCACGCTCGTGGAGTGTAAAAGTACCGCAGAACTGGAACCCCTTGATGGAATTATCGGCCAGGACAGGGCTTTGAAAGCCCTCACCTTCGGTCTGAATATCAAAGAGAGTGGATTCAACATCTATGTGTCGGGAGTCCATGGGACAGGACGAAAAGCTGCCGTGGAAAAATTTCTCCATGAAATTTCCAAGGCCCGTCCCGAGGGAAACGACTGGATTTACGTGAATAATTTCCAGAATCCATATGAACCAAACGCCATCAGGCTCCCTCCCGGGATGGGGATCGAGTGTAAGGATGACATGGCCGCATTCATCGCGGAAGCAAAACGGGTTATCCCGAAAATCTTTGAGAGCGAAGACTACGTAAACCGCCGTGACGCGGCGCTCCAGTCTCTCGAGAACGAGAAGGCCAAGCTCTTTGCCCAGATCGATGCCAGTGCCCGGGAAAAGAACTTCGTCATCCAGCCCGGCCCCCAGGGTCTGCTGACCATCCCTCTCAAGGAGGGGACTCCGATGGAACAGGAGACGTTCCTTGCCCTTCCGGAAGAGGAACAGCGTGAGTACCAGAAGAGGAGGGAGGAACTCACGGTCGAGATGCGGAACACCTTCCGGCAGCTCCGTGAGCTCGACCAGAAAGGAATGGAAACGGTTGAGCAGCTCAATCGTGACGTGGCACTCGGTGCCATGGGCCACCGGGTAGCCTCTCTGAAGGACAAGTATGCACATGTCGCCGAAGTGAATGCTTTTATCGATGCAGTTCAGGTGGATATGGTCGAAAACCTGCCCCAGTTCATGGAAGAGGTCCATCCACCCCAGCAGCCTGCCCAGATGCCGAGCCCGCTTCTCAAAGAGCTTACGTTCCGGAAATACGAAGTGAATGTCATTGTAGACAACTCGGGGAGCAAGGGAGCCCCGATTGTCTTCGAGCAGAATCCAACCTATTCGAACCTGTTCGGAAGAGTAGAGAGGGAATTCCAGTATGGCGTGGTGACCACGGATTTCACGATGATCCGGTCCGGCTCGATTCACAAGGCAAACGGAGGATTCCTGGTGCTGCCCGTGGAAGATCTCTTCAGGAATCCGTTTGTCTGGGACGGACTCAAGTCAACGCTCAAGACGGAGAAGATCGCAATCGAAGAACCAGCGGAACGGATGGGATATATCACCACGAAAAGCATCAAGCCTGAATCCATACCCCTCGACCTGAAAGTCATCCTGATCGGTACCCCGATTGTCAACCAGATCCTCTATACCCAGGACCCCGATTTTTCGGAGCTCTTCAAAGTCAAGGCCGATTTTGACTCTGCCATGGACAGGAATCAGGATAATGTGCGAAAATATGCGGCCTTTGTCTGTACCATCTGTGAAAAATATCATCTCAAACACCTTGACCGTTCAGCGATGGCCAAGATCATTGAATACGGGTCCCGCCTGGCCGATGACACGATGAAACTCACCACCCGCTTTTCCCTGATATCAGATGTCCTCCGGGAGGCAAGTTATTATGCAACCCTGGAGGATGAGGGGATGGTTGAAGCAAAGCACATCATGAAGGCAATTGACGAGAGGACCTACCGCTCAAGCCTGGTCCAGGAAAAAATCCAGGAGTACATCACCCGGGGTATCTTCATGATCGATACCACGGGAGAGAAAGTGGGGCAGGTGAACGGGCTTTCCGTCATGAGTCTCGGTGATATTGAATTTGGAAGGCCATCCAGGGTCACGGCAAGTATCGGGATTGGCAAAGAGGGAATCATGGATATCGAGCGTGAAGCGAGCATGGGTGGTCCGAGCCATACCAAAGGAGTACTGATCCTTTCAGGGTACCTCGCACACAAGTTCGCCCAGGACAAACCGCTGAGTCTCAACGCCCGCCTGGTGTTCGAACAGAGTTACGAGGGGGTTGATGGGGATAGTGCATCCAGCACCGAGCTGTATGCCATCCTCTCGGCCCTCTCCGAAATCCCCCTCAAACAGAACATTGCGGTTACCGGGTCGGTGAACCAGAGAGGAGAGGTCCAGGCAATAGGGGGGGTTAACCAGAAGCTGGAGGGATTCTTCGAGGTCTGCAAGGCCAAAGGGCTCTCCGGGAACCAGGGTGCCATGATACCCGCAAGCAATGTCCAGAACCTGATGCTGAAAGAGGAGATCGTGGAAGCAGCAAAGGCGGGGAAGTTTACGATTTACCCGGTAACGACCATCGATGAGGGTATCGAGGTTCTTACCGGAATGAACGCCGGAAAACGCCAGCCTGACGGGACCTTCGAAAAGGGAACTGTCAACTACCTCGTCGATAAAAGGCTCCATGAGATGGCAGAGATCTATCGCAAGTACCAGGCGCAGGAATCCCGATAAAGACTCATATTTTTTGGAGAAGATATCCAGAATTCTCACCAACTGATCAAAATTTCATTCATTTCTATTATATACCAGGAAGAAATACGATACTTCATGACAACTGATTCCTGGAAAAAACAAAAATCGATCGTGATTCTATCGGTCCTGGTAATGCTCGGAGCAATGCTCTTGCTGAGCGGCTGCACGACCCAGCCCGCCGGAACTCCGACTGCAACGCCGACTGCAACCCCCATGCCGACCACCGCGGTGCCGACCACCACCGTTCCGATCAATATGACCGACTTTGACGTGTACAACGAGACAGCCAACAACACCACTGCAACGATCCCGCTCGGAAGTGGAGGACTGATGGTGAGGCTGATCGAGAACCCGAGTACCGGCTATTCATGGAATGCGACGGTAACATCCGGCCTGACTATCGTTGACGATGCCTTTGAGCAGAATCCCGCATCCCAGGGAATGGCCGGAGCTCCCGGAACCCACTACTGGATCCTTTCAGGCACCGCCGCAGGGCAACAGAAGTTTTCAGCGATCTATATGCGACCCTGGGAGAATGTGACCGGGACCGAAGATACGTTTGTCCTGAACATCCTCGTGGAATAAAGCTGAACCCCCTCTTTTTACAGTATTCTTTCGATGCGTGAAAATGCCTGCATCTCAATTCTTTTCCGTTGCAAGTATGCCACTCCTGGATTCAAGTTCAGTACTTCCTGGCCCGGTTGTTGATAGTCCCCTGCCTTCCGTCAGATTCATTGTTCCTGCGGGGTACTACTTTCAGATACCCACTCATCAGGAGGTTTGACCCGCCGTGGTACCCCACCCGCATCAATATGTCCATGGGCATTCTGACACAGAATCCGAACGGCTCCACTACCAGGCAACAAAACTTGCGGATCTGCTCCATTATGATACCCGTTACCTGCCGGGGAGCAGCGTGCTTGAAGCAGCATGCGGTGTCGGTGGGCAGACCGTGATCCTGGCAAAGAACAGTCCCGGGGCACAGTTTGTCTGCGTGGATATCTCATCAGAATCCCTCCGTCTTGCGAAGCGGCGTATCAGGGAAGAACACATAGAAAATGTGATCTTCCAGCAGGGCGATATCTATCATCTTCCTTTTTCCCCTGAGTCCTTTGATCACCTCTTTGTCTGTTTCCTCCTCGAGCACCTCCCTGATCCACCCCATGCCCTGAAAGAGATGAGCAATCTGCTCAAGGCAGGAGGGACGATAACCGTGATAGAGGGGGACCATGGATCAGCACTCTTCTATCCGCAAAGCCCGCATGCCCTCCGGGTGATAGCATGCCTTGTCGAACTCCAGCGGCAGATGGGGGGGAATGCGATGATCGGGAGGGAGCTCTGGCATCTCCTGAACGACGCGGGATTTTCCGGGATCTCGGTATCCCCACGGCAGGTATATGCCGACCCCAGCCGGCCGGATGCTATCGAAGGAGTGAGGAACATCTTCATAGCCATGGTCCAGGGAGTGAGGGACCAGGCTCTTGCTGCCGGCCTTATTGATGCAGATACCTGGGAAAGAGGAATCAGGGATCTCTACCGCACTACGGAGAGGGACGGATCATTTGCCTATACCTTCTTCAAGGCAACCGGTGTGAAATCCCGGTGAACCGTGGTCTGCACGGTGTCCCTGATCCCATGTTCACCTGAACAGCTGCTTCCCGTATTCGATCACGGTCTGGAGGGTTTTTAACCGGGCATAATATTTGTCATCTGACTCGACAATAGTCCAGGGAGCTTCTGCTGTGCTCGTCCGTCCGAGCATCTCGTCTACTGCCTCCTCGTATTCGTTCCATTTTGCCCTGTTCCTCCAGTCCTCATCCGTGATCTTCCACTCTTTCAGCGGATCATTCTGACGGTCCTGGAACCGTTCGAGCTGTTCATCTTTGCTCACCTCCAGCCAGAACTTGATCAGTCCTCCCCCGCTCCCCACGTATGCCTGCTCCATCTCATTGATCTCCCGGTAGGCCTGCCTCCACTCGGCAGGAGTGCAGTACCCTTCCACCCGTTCGACCAGGACACGGCCATACCAGCTCCGGTCAAAGATGGTGATATGTCCGGCTTTCGGGAAGCGCTGGTAGAATCGCCAGAGGTAATGATGATCGAGCTCGGTCTGGTCAGGCCGGGCGGTCGACACGACATCATAGCCACGGGGATTCATCAGGTGGACGAGCCGCATGATATTCCCCCCCTTCCCTGCTGCATCCCAGCCCTCGTATACAATAATGAGAGGGATCCGCCGCTTATAGAGGAGGTACTGGATATCCCTGACCTTTTCCTGGCACCTGACGAGGTGCTTCTCATATTCCGGCCGTGAATACACAACCTGAGGGGCAGACTGTCTCTTCACTGTCGTTTTCAGGGGTTTTATGATACCGTTCTTTCCGTTGTTCTTCCCCTCCGACTTTCCATTTATTTCGATCCGGTCGAGATGCTTCCTCAGACGTTTGACGATGGTTGAGTAGACCTTCAGGCAGGTGTGGTTGCTGTCGGTCGCTTCGACAATGGTCCATGGTGCATAGGCCTTGTCGGTTCCCCCGATAAACAGTTCGATGACCGGCAGGTAGCTGTCGTAATGATGGTGAAAATCCCAGTCGCCTTTGGTGATCATCCAGGAGGTGAGAAGGTTTCCTTCCCGTTCATCGAGCCGCCGCTTCTGCTCTTCCTTGCTGATATGGAGGAAGAACTTGATGATGACAGTGCCATCGTCAGCGAGTTGCCGCTCAAAACTGTTGATGCTGTCAATCGAGAACCGTACCGCTGATTTCCAGTCAATTCCGGTTACCTGCTCGGCAAGGAACCGGGAGTACCAGCTCCGTGCAAAGATTGCAATCCTGCCTTTCGCCGGGATCCTGGTAAAGAACCGCCAGAGCAGCGGACGAGCCCGTTCCTCATCGTCTGGCGACCCGACTGAATGCAGGGAGAACCCGCGGGGATCGAGGTGCTGGATCAGCTCGCTGATCACCATCGTGATGCCGGATGCATTCCAGCCTTCAACAACGATGATGATCGGCACCCGGTGTTCCCAGAGGGCTCGCGTGAGGACCCCAATCTCAACCTGGAGGGATTTTATCTCCTTTTCATAGGTTTTATCATCGATCTTTTTCGACAGGTCACACTTTTCGAACATCGGCTCTCCAGGATATAAGAAGGGGATGTACTGGAGGAGACTTTAAGGTTGGGAATGCGGATTCTGTTGTCCGTAGGGAGTCAAAGGTATCACCAGTCACGGGATGAAAAAGATCCTTTAAGTTCAATGAAATACAGGAGATTCTCTATGGCACTGAAGGAGAACTTTTCCAGCGATGAATGGGAGAACCTGATCGGTCTTCCCTATGCTATCTCGATGACCATCATGGTTGCGGCCCCGAACGTAATGGGGGTATGGGGTGAGACAAAAGCAACAATGCAGGAGCCTGCAAAGCTGGCAGCAAAGAGCGGAAGTGCCCTTGTCGGGCTCCTCCTGGCGGAGATGCAGCCGAGGCTCCAGGAACTCATGAAGAAGCAGCAGGCTGCCCTTAAACAGAACCAGGCCGGATATCGGGCGAACACGATAGAAGCCTGCAGGAGGGCTGCAGCGGCGCTGTCTAAGGTCCCTCCCGAAGAGGCGCTGGCGTATAAAAACTGGGTTCTCGGGATCGGCCTCAAGGTTGCCGAGGCGGCAAAGGAGCATGGGGTTGCCGTCAGCGATCCCGAAAAGGTGGTTATTGCCGAGATATCATCGGCGCTGGGTATTACTTCATCGTGAAAATCATTCCTGCACATCAAAAAAAAGAGGAGTACCCCGGGAACCTCTGGTGTTCCTGAAAAGCTATCCCTTTTTTATTTGAAAATGCCTCCGGCACAAAAAAGAGGGTGAGATGGGTCACCACCATGAGTTCATGCTACGCCTATCAGGTTCTTCGCTGTGAGAGGTATACTGCAAACGCCATACCCGGGAGTGTCAGCCATAGTGGAAGAGCGAGTCCCTGGGTGGTTTGGGGAGTTGTGCTTTGCATCGTTGTCTGAACGACAGTCGTGGCCATCGGAGTCGTCGTGACCATCGCAGTGGTACCTGTTTGTTGCGGTCCCCCTTGGGTTGCTGGCATTCCTGCCGAAAGGTTGGCAGTAGCAGCATTCAGTCCATTCTTAGCCGGGAGATAATTCGGTTCTATTGAGAGGGCCTTCTCATACGCAGTGAGAGCACTCTGGTAATCCCCTAGTGCGGCATGAGCGTTGCCCTTATTTGTCCATGGTTCAGCATATCGGGACTCAAGGCCAAGGGCTTTGTCATACCACTGAAGTGCATCGGTGTATCTGCCCAGGCCTGCAAGAGCGTTTGCCTTTCCGTAATATGCAAGATACCCATATTCCGGATACACGGAGAGAGCGGTATCAAACGCAACGATAGCTTCCTCATATTGGGTGAGACCATTGAGTGCAATCCCTTTCTGATACCATGCTTTCGCATAATTAGGGCTGAGCTTTATGGCCTCTTCGAGGGCACTCTTGGCTTCGGCATATCGTCCCAGTTCATTCAACGCTACCCCCTTACCCGTCCAGGCCATAGCCATCCTTGGTTCGAGGGCGATAGCCTGATCATAATAGCTGATGGCTTCTTCGTATTTTCCTTCATCAACAAGATCATCACCCGTAACGGTGAGGGTGCCGGCAGATTCCGCGATTGCCGGTGAACAGCAGAGAGCAAGCGCGGTGAGGAGCACGATGAGAATGAATCTTTTTTTAATGCTATCAACCATGAAAATTCCCCTTGGCAAGTATCAAAGTGCCAATGAGTGAACCTTGGAGTGGAAGATGAAAAATATTCCTCTGCTCATAAATGGATTCATTTTATTCTTCCACAAAACACAAAAAACAGTTACCCTCCGTTCAGGCACAGGTCAGGGCTGTTGCTGCTGACCATCTCCCGAAAGATGACTTCGGGATCAAAGTCGACGGAGGGGGTATATGGTTTCGGTTGATACGAGAGGATCGCCCTCATCCTCCTCCTGATCTGACGGTTCCGCACACGGACAAGGTCCCTCTGCAATGGTACGTCTATGAGACCGGAGCGAAAGGAACGGGAGCATGATGGGCAGAGCACGAGGAGATACTTCTGGAGATCGGTATGGGGGGTCTCCATGGACCGTGCGGAACCAAAGGTGTGAACTTCAAGAAGGGCGAGGGGATATTCCAGACTGCAGTTCTCACATCTGCATCCCGTGGCACTCTTCAGCTCCCTTGACTTCGCCGGGCATCGCTTGAGGTATCCTGACAGGTCCATGATCCACTCACCTGTCCATGCTCAGGTGAGGATAAAATGGTTCCTGATCCCAGGCATCCCACTCCCCTGAACCGGGATGAGGGCTTTGTTCAGGGGAAGCATTCCAGAAATTTAAGAACAATCACCACGATAGCTTATACGAATACGGCCCGGGGCAGCCATGCACAAGGAAACCCGTTTTTACATAGGACTGAAGCTGATCGCCTTGGTACTGTGTATTGCGGGTATCGTTCTACCATCTGCCACAGCTGCAGAAACAGTCGGGGAAGATATCGCTGATCTCCCGAATGCCACACAGACGCTCTCTCCGGCCCAGGAAATACCCCTGAATACGACAGGAGGGGAACTGACAAATGGCACCACCAATGTCACCACTCCTTCCCCTCCACCACTGGATTTTTCCGCCCCTCCCCAGATCGTGCTCATGCCGGCAAGAGTCATGGACCTTACCAGCACCATTTTAGGTACTTCTATTCCAGGCTCTGTCAATGCCACCATAACCAGCCTGCAATGGGACTGGGGGGATAACACCACAACCGAGCAGCACGAATTCCCTCATTCCCACACCTATCGGAGCCCCGGCACTTATACCCTGACCATCACGGCATTCCAGTCGGATGGGCTGAATACCACCCGGACAACCGATATTACCATCGATGAACCAGTTGTTGTTACCCCCCGGGGACCGATGAATATATCGATTCCGGGTATCCCCACCAATCAACCTGGTCCGGCCAATGGACCCGCACTCACCCTGCTTGAGCCGGTGATCGATGGCATGAACGTGACCGTGAACGGGAATCTCGATGCCGGATCACCGGCCGTTACCATCTCATCGGTCAGCATTGACTGGGAAGACGGGAATGTCACGAATGTGACCGATCTTCCCGCAACCTACCGGTATGCTGCAGCAGGCATCTATACGATCACTATCACGGCTGCACAATCGGACGGACAGACGATCTCCAAAGGAATCACCGTTGACATACCATCGGAAAATCCCGGTCCTCCGGGACTCCCTGCGGTCTCAACTCCTCCCCCGTATGGTCAGCAGATCTATCTGATTATCCTCATGACAGCCGTGATTGTTATTCTGGGATTGGCGATAGGTCAGCGGCTGTTCCAGAAAAGAAGGGACAATCCACGAGTGGCTGACATCCCCGAAGCAGTCTCCCTTCAGGAG
Organism: Methanomicrobiales archaeon; assembly: GCA_012516785.1. Taxonomy (GTDB): domain Archaea; phylum Halobacteriota; class Methanomicrobia; order Methanomicrobiales; family Methanospirillaceae; genus UBA9949. The sequence goes on along the minus strand of JAAYWH010000106.1, from coordinate 12,269 downwards.
AAGATCTACTACGAGGCAAAAGGGAAGGGGGACCTGACCACCGCTGCGGCAAGTGCCCATATCTGTGCCCAGATGTTCCGCGCCCTTGCAGAGAAGTCTCCAGAGAAACGGGGCCTCTACCTGGATCTGGCAGAGAAGTGGGAGACCATTGCTGCGACGACAGGGAAGACGGGTGTCACTGAACCTTATCCGCAAAAATCTGGTGCTCTCGCTGAAAAAATACCGTCAAGGAGAGAACTTGAAGCGATCTGCCAGGGGACCGATGTGACTCCCGAAGTCATCGAATCAGTCATCCAGGTTGCAAGGGAGATCGGCAGGGAGGGGAGAGAGGGACAGGCAGTGGGGACCTCGTTTGTGGTGGGAGATACCGATGCGGTTATGGACAATTCCCGTCAGTTCGTCCTGAATCCGTTCCAAGGCCATAAAGAGGCAGAACGGAAGATAACCGGGAACGGCATCAAGGGGAATATCAAGGAATTTGCCCAGCTGGATGGGGCATTCATCATCTCGGGAGACGGGGTTGTCGAATCTGCCGGACGATATATTACCGTTGACATGAGCCAGGTGAAAGTCCCGGACGGGCTTGGATCACGCCACTCGTCCATCGCGGGTATTACCCTGGTGACCAGCTCCATCGGGATTGTCGTCTCCCAGAGCGGCGGCCTGATCACGATTTTCAAGAATGGTACGATCGTGCATACGATCGGGTCGTGAACCCTGATAATCAGAGGATGCTGTTCCTCCATCCAATACTACAAATAGAATAACCTCCTCCACTGTCATTTATCAGAGGAGAGAAGCAGTCATGGAAACAATGTACACCCTTCCAAAACTACCCTACGACTACAGGTCACTTGCACCGTATATTTCTGAAGATCAGCTGACGCTCCATCATACGAAGCATCACCAGGCGTATGTGACAGGAGCAAATGCCCTCTTCGAAAAATTCGACAAGGCCCGCAAAGAGAAGACCGATTTTGATGTCAAGGCGACGGCAAAGGAGCTCTCCTTCCATGTCGGGGGAAACAGGCTCCATGCGCTGTTCTGGAAGAACATGGCACCGGCAGGAAACGGGGGCGGAGGCCTGCCCAAAGGGGACCTGGCACAAGCGATCGATGCCGAGTTCGGTGGATTTGCCCGGTTCAGGCAGGAGTTCTCCACCGCGGCAACGAGTGTTGAGGGATCAGGCTGGGCGGCACTCAGTTACTGCAACGAGACCGGAAGACCGCTGATCATGCAGATCGAGAAGCACAACATGAACACCTTTCCCGGGTACCCCCTCCTGATGGTCCTGGATGTGTGGGAGCATGCCTACTACCTTGACTACCGGAATGACAGGGCTAAGTTCGTTGATGCATTCTGGAACATCGTCAACTGGGACGAGGTCGGAAAGCGACTGGCTGGTGCCGTGAAGAAATAATTCTTTTTTCAGGAATTTTTTTTTATTGCAGGATCGGGGGAAGGTCATCTGATCTGATCGTAGCTACGCATACCCTTGATCTCTCCTGGTGGAACGGACGTATGAACCCGACGAGACCGGGGACTTTGGCAAAGGAGATGATGCCTGCCTTCATACCGGTCGGGGCTGCTTTCAGGGTATCCTTCTCGTTTGAATCCCGCTCATCACTACCAGATGCATGGAGTTATCATCCGGCAGGAAAGAAAGAGATCAGAGGCCTCCGGGCCAGTGGAGAGGAGCGCATGATCATCGATGCACGGGTTCGACCCCCTTTTAAAAGCCTGACCCAGGTCCTGGCATCGGAACCTGGTGCCCGGCCTCCGGTCAAACGAAGTCCGCTGGTGAGCGGGTATGAACGCACCCCGTCCATGACCCAGAAATCATGGGAACTGTTCCTGGATGAGATGGATGCAGCAGGGATTGACAAGGGGATACTCGTTGGCCGGCAGGCAGGGCACCGGACGATCCTGAATGACGATATCGCTGAACTCCGTGACCGGTATCCCGAACGGTTCCCGATAGCCCTAGCGGGCATCAACGGGGCCGATGTCGATGCAGGGGTCAGGGAGATCGAACGGGCTCTCGGGGAGCTGCAGTTCAAAGGGATCGCGGTCGATCCCGGCTGGTGGGTTCCGGCCCGGTATGTTGACGACCCGAAAAATTATCCTCTCTACCAGAAATGTGATGAACTCGGAGGAGTGCTCTACCTCACCTGCAGCCTGATGCAGGGGCCGGATATCTCGTATGCTGAACCCTACCGTATCCAGCGGGTCGCCAACGCGTTTCCCGATCTCCAGATTGTCGTGGTCCATGCTGCATTCCCTTACACGAGCGAGATGATAGGCGTCATGATCGCCAATGCCCCGCTGGGGAACCTCTGGGTCATCCCGGACTTCTTCCAGTTCATCCCCGGATTTCCCGGGGCTAGGGAATGGGTGGACGCTGCCAATCATTTCCTCGGGGACCGTATCCTCTATGCCTCCTCGTACCCGGTCAGACCCCTTGCCCAGAGCCTCGCAGAGTTCCAGCGGTTCTCCTATAAGCCAGATGTGCTCGAAAACATCCTGTCCGGCAATGCAGCACGTCTGTTTGGGATACCGTGAGAAGGTGACAGGATGATCCTCATGGACGAGACAATAAAAGCAGCCCTGCTCTCTGTCGGAACCATCGATATCGAGGAGTCCCTGCTGCCTCCCCCAAGGACATCGACGGCCGGGCCGGGGATGGGACTCCAGAATGTCTTCTTCTCGTCCGGAGGTCTTCGCGTCAGGCTGGAGGTGAACAGGGACTCTCCTTTCAGGATGATCCGGAAAGACGATCATGTCGTGATCATCCGGGACAATAAGGAGCTAGCGGAAGGGTTCATCGAGGAGGTGGTCGCTCACTGTCCCGGCCAGGTCTATATCACCGTCAGTGAGCGCTGCATCTACAACTGCCAATTCTGCTCGGTCCCCCTCTATAAGGGAAAGATCAAGACCAAAGAGGAGATCCTGGCCATCGTTGAGAAAGCCAGGGAAAGGGGCACCCTGAAGGTCATCGCCCTGACCTCTGGTATCGCAACATCACCGGATGACGAGATTGATCGCGTGGCAGACATCGTCAGATCGCTTACCCCTTACAAGGTCCCGATTGGTGTCGCGGTCCACCCTGCAAAAGATTCCTCGAAGAAGCTGAAGGAGGCGGGGGTTACCGAAGTGAAATACAGCGTCGAGACCATGGATCCGGAGATCTTCGACCGTATCTGCAGGGGAAGGAAGGGGCACACCCTCGAATTTATCCTGGAATCGTTACGTGAGGCAGTCGAGGTCTTTGGCAGAAACCGCGTCTCGACGAATATCATTATCGGCCTTGGTGAGACGGACGAATGCGTCCGGAAGGGGGTGGAGTATCTCGCCAAGATGGGGGTGATTGCCGTCCTCCGCCCGATCTCCATCTCACCGTTGAGAAAGGAGGCCCTGGCCAATGCGGTCCGGCCAAGCCCTGAACGACTTCTGAAACTCACCACCATGACACGGGAGATCCTCAGGAACTACGGGCTTTCCACCGGGGAGTCACAGACCATGTGCCTGGCATGTACCGGCTGTGACCTCACGCCGTGAAGTCTGCGTCTGCTCCTGCTCACAGCGGTATACCCTGCAGAACCGATGGATTCTCCTATCGAATTCAGCACCTTTCCGGTCTCTCTTTTCTCATAACGAGCATACCAGACAGTCTTTAGCTTTTATATGAGAGAGGAGGGGTCCAGCACAGTCTCCCTCATGATCACCAGAGCTCCTCCCATTACGGGAGGAGAAAAGAAGAGAGCTTACCACCGATCGTTTCCTCAAGGACGGGGATTCCTGATCATCCCGGTATGCAGAATCCCCGATCCCGGCAGGCTGACCTGTTCGACAACACTAAACCCAAAGTGCTCGTACAGACCGATGTTCTTCTCGTTCTGGGTATTCAGATAGCAGGCTACCTGCTTCCTGTCCATCCAGTCAAGCATGGGCCGGATCAGCTTCCCTCCATATCCTTTTCCGTGGAGGCGAGGATCAACCCCGATGAAGAAGAGATAGCAATGGGAGCGGGGAAGATGCTTCTTATGATAGACATCGACCTCTTCTGCAAAGGCAAGAAGCCGTTTCATGGCATCCTTCGAAAGCCCGTTCTGCAGCGCCATCCCTCCTGACCGCATCGCCCTCCAGAACGTCACTTCCGACCGGTCCGAGGGAAGCCAGACGGCAACTCCCTCAAGGGTGGGGGATGTGGCATAGACCCGGCCATAATTCAGGCCGTAACGGAGGTGGAATGCGAAGATGTGCCTTCCCTGCTCTCTCCTGGTAGTGTCGTCAGGGAGGACATGCGTCAGCTTGGCATCGTTGAAGAACGCTTCAACAAGCATCTCGCTTGCCGGTCCGATCTGTTCTTTCGAAAGACGGATAATAGCCCCCGATTGTGCAACCATAGTCCCTTCACGAAAAGAACATAGCAAGCTGGGGTATATGATTCCTCCGGCACCATTCCTTTAATGGGAGGGGGATTCAATCCCTCCTCAAGGATACCATGAAGTTCAGCCAGGAAGTTCTGGATGCATTCCCGGGGATCTGTGTGGCCGAAGGCACTATCCGGTCCGTACAGATAGCCCAGGAAAGTCCGGGGCTCGAAATCCTGAAACGGGAGACCATCCAGGAGATGCAATCACGGTACACCCTGGAACTGGTGAAAAACGAACCGGTATTCAGGGCATACCGGGACTTTTTCTGGAGCGTGGGCGTCGATCCCACGAAGACCCGGCCTGCATCAGAAGCCCTCATCAGGAGGATCCTGTCCATGGGAAAACTCCCGAGGATCAATACCGCCGTTGACGCCTACAACCTGGCCTCGGTCCGCTCCGGGATACCTATCGCAGCGTTCGATGCCGATACGCTAACCGGAGATCTGTCCCTCCGGTTCGCCATAAATGGCGAACGCTTCCTCGGCATCGGCATGGAGAAACCTCTGGTGCTCCACAAGAACCAGGTCATCATGACCGATGCGGAGCAGATTATTGCCATCTACCCGTACCGTGATTCTGACACCACGAAAGTGACGCCAGAAACCCGGAATATCTGCATCATCACCTGTGGAGTGCCCGGAATTGAGCGGGAGCATCTGACGAAGGCATACGACTTGTGTGCCGGGTACCTGAAGGAGTACGCGGGAGGGATTCCGTCAAGAGCAGCAGTATTTCCTGGTCAGGGGTAGGTCAACTCAACCATGGAACAGCTCTTTTGCAAACGTCCGGGCTCTCTCCAGGTCCTGCTCATCGGGGTGCCCCTTGTTCGACCAGGTGATTCCCAGGAGGCCGGCAGCGCCGGGACACCGGAATTCTCCGACTACCTTGCACCCTTTACTGATGAGAAGCTCTCTCATGGGCTTATCGTACTTTTCATCAGGCTTACCGGCCGTATGGAAGAGGAACACCTCTTTCTCCAGCCGGGGGATTTTCTCGAGGAGCTTATACAGGTCTTTGTGGTATTTGCCGGCGTAGATTCCTGAACCGATACCGATCAGGTCGTATCCCGTGAGATCTTCCGGATTCGCATCTTCGACTTTTTTCAGGGTCGCGTTCACGGCTTCTGCCATCGCTTTGGCGACCTTCTCGGTATTCATCCTGCTGTAGGATTTGTAGATGATGAGGGCATTCATGCTTTTATCTCTTCGATAGATGGCTTAAAGCTGATTGTGAAGAGTCCTGCTGTCGGTCTCATCGAGAGGTATCCTGATAACGATCGCGGTCTGCAGGGGATTGGTGAGAGGATGATTCTCGTAGCATGCTCCCTGCTTTACCGGACACGGCGAATCTGGCATGATGATTCGGACCGATGCAATGAGAGGCATCAATTCTTCAGAACAGCGTGCCCTTGGTTTCAATAGTCCAGACGTGGACCCGCTCCGACACAATTCTATTTATATTCTATAGCGCTATAGAATATAGCATGCAAAAGGGAAAGGAAACGGCCCCCCCTCTCAAAAAAGTGAAGGGATCACGAAACACCCAGCAGCAGCCAGGAGAGGTTTCCACAATTCGGAGGGATCTTCTACCGACGCCCGGGAGAATGGAGTTTTCGGACAGGACCACCATTCAGATTTCCAAAAATACCAAGGGTGACCTTGACAGGATAAAACGAGAATCCGGAGGGAAGACCTACGATGATGCCATCCAGTTCCTGCTCGATGAGAGGAGAAAGCTCCGACCTTCAACATTCGGGCTTCTCTCCGGTGCAAAACCATTCGTCCGCGACGAGGAGGAGGATTCTCATCGGATTCGTTCTTGATACCTGGGTCTGGGTGGAATACTGGCGGGGAAATACGGCTGTGAGACCCTGGGTCGAGGAGCGGGGTCCTCTGTTCAGCTCGACCATCACCTTTGCAGAAACGGTCAGGTATTGTGCGATTCAAGGGATCGATACGGCTATCCTCCTCCACTGCCTGGACGATATCCGTACACGAAGCACTGTCCTTCCGTTAGATGAGGCACTTGCCATCTCCGCAGGACACCTGAAGAACCGCGAAGTGGAGGGGATCGCCGATGCGATCATCCTTGCTACTGCCCGGGCAGGTGGCCACCAGGTCGTGACCGGGGACCCGCACTTCCGGGATATTGAGGATGCGGTATACCTGGGAGAAGAGTGAGGGATTACCGTCCGGTAACGATCCGACCATGGATGCGGATGTCACGGACTGGTACGACACCCGAGGAGAATGACTACCCCCACAGGTATCCCATCAAGCCCCGGGGGAATCCCTGCTGACAAGCCTGACATCAACGTACGAATCCAGACTGCCACCTCTGCTGATAAATATACCGGAGGGGTGGAGGGGATTCCTCATGGGCCAGGAAATTTTTTTAAAAAAAATCCGCCGGGGGAAGTGTTCACTTCCCCAGCGTTGGTTCCTCGCCCATGTGGTCGAGCACCCGGTCCCACATGACCAGGAGACCGGGGATCACCACGTAGGCAAGCAGTCCTGCACCGAGAAACATCCCGGTGATCAACACCTCATTCTCCATGACGTTCACGCCAGGGCCGGAACGGTGTCCGCCCAGGTCTCAACCCTGGTCCGGATGGCATCGTCCGAGTAGGAGGAGATCCGTACCTGGTCGCGGGCGATGGTGACATAGTACACCTCGCCGTTCGCGTCGTGACACTTGAGGGTGCACGAGTAGTTCTCGGAGTCCGCATCGCGGACGGCATCACCTCCCATGGCGGTGGCGAGCTCGGCATCGGCAAGGATCTCGGTGATGGTGGCGTTGAAGGCAGCCACGGTCAGGGACCGGGCGGTCATCGAGCCGACGGTGTTTGCTTCGTTGTCCTCAAAGAGGATGGAGGAGGTGTAGGCCTCGCGGGACTTCGCCACCGGGTCCTGGGGGACATCCCCGTAGGTGTACGCGGTGCAGTTCCACGGGTTGTTCGTGATCACGCCATCAACAATCGTTGCAAACGCGGTCACATCGGCGATCGGTGCTGCCAGTTCCCTGACAGCGGTCTTGGTTATGCTGGTCTGGATGAAGTCAGCCATTTTTCGTTCCTGCCCCTGGGGTCATCCCAGAGGCAATCATCTATTGGACGGGATTGATCTTAGCTTTTCAGCCGTGTTTCAATCGGGGCGTATTGCATCTTTATTCAGCGGAACGGGCATGGGAACGGGTCCAGATTTTTGAACGGCGGAGATGAGTGTTTCTGCCTGAGATAATTTTCATCACCGGGGAACCATCAGGACCTTGAACGATCGTAGAGGGTAGTGTGAGTGCCGCTCACGTGAAGAGAGAAAAATGAGAGGTCCACAACATTGAAATATTATTGTTCATATAAATGAACATATGTTCAAATATTTGAACATACCTCTGCGTCAATCCTTTGAAGTACTGGTATTTCTGGCGCGACACTTCCGTCAGAGTTTTTATGTTCGGGAGATTGCAAAAACCCTCTCGATCAGTGTCGGTGGGACCAGTACCTCTCTGACCTCGCTCCGGGAGATGGATCTCGTTCTCTGTGAAAAGCGGGGGAGAACGCTTCTCTATCGGGCAGATATCTCCCACCCTGTTGTCCGCGAAGTTAAAATTCTCGCAACACTCCTGGAACTCATCCCGGTTATCTCCGCTCTCAAAGCCTCCGCTTCCCGGGTCATCCTGTTCGGGAGTTGCGCTGAAGGGGAAGATACCGATGAGAGCGATATCGATCTCTTCGTTGAGTCGGATGAACAGGGTGCTGTCTTCAGAACCATATCGCAGTATAGCGACACCGTGTCCCGGAGCATATCTCCCATTATTCTGACGCCGGAAGAGGCACTCCAGCTGCGATTCCGTGATCAGCCACTCTACGAGCGGATACAACGGGGCAACGTCCTCATCGGGGAGCGATAGAGGATGAGATATCGATTTGACGAATGTCTCGAACGGGGAAAGATTGTCCGGATTTCTCCCGATCCCGACCTTATCGGGAAAGAACACCGTGAGGCAGAAGCAGATCTCCAGGCTGCAAAAAATTCACTCGAAGATCACAATGAGAAATGGGCAATCATCCAGGGATACTATTCCATGGTTCATTCACTCCGTTCACGGGTCTTTGCCCAAGGATACCGGGAAAAAAGTCACCGGTGTCTGAAATATGCGGTTGAAGCCCTCCTGGTTGACCCTGGATTCCTTGAACCGGAGGTGTTGGACCAATTCTCATTTGCCATGACCGTGAGGGAGGGTGCCGATTATGGGAATGTCTATGATTCCGGAACTGCCCGCATCATCGTTTCTTCTGCCCAAAGCATCTACGAACGGGTAAGCCGGGGATCCTGAAGAAGAACGGGTCCGGATTTTTGAACGGCGGAGAATAGTGTTATGGGGCACATGGGGCATATTCAACCCTGTTTCCAGGACTTTTTTAATCTTTTTTTCTGTGAAAATATCTCTGAAAAAAGAGGTACAGGTGCCCCATGTGCCCCAGCCCTCAGCTGCCAGCGAATCCCAGGAAGGGCTCCTGCACCAATTCCCGCTGATCACAGGCATCGCGTTCCTCTTCGGTCTTCCACCGTATCCCGGACCAGAACCGTTCGCCCCCGGACTTCACACTCCTGATGTGGTATGATTTCAGGATGGTCGCATATCTCCGTGGCGCTATGGGATGCCGGATCCCCTCTTCCTCGCACCATTTTTCAAACATCTCCCGGAACGCCGAGCGTGCGATCATTCTCCCGGGCTCAAAGGCACATTCGGTGGCGAGGAAGTAACTGACCGTATCGCTGACCGTCCGGTAGTTCCCGGTGGCTACGGAGACCTTCCGGGGCTTGACCAGCCGGTTCCCGCTGGCAAAATACCGCTGTAACCCTTCGAGGCACCAGTTCAGGATGCCCGGTCCCTCGGCGATCAGCTTCTTCTCGATCTCGGGATCCCGTTTCTCTTCAGCGATCTGGACAGTGAAGGGGACCATCCAGATCCGCCGCCAGATCCCGTCATCGGTCCCCCGGATCACCGGTTCATGGTTGGTGGTGAGCCAGATCTTCGCGGTCGGCGTGAACTCGAATTCATTCTCATAGAGCCTCCGGACGGTGATGGCATACTCCCCGGTCAGCTGCTTGATGATGGACTCGGCCAGGCGTGCACCGTCCTCTCCTTCACTGGCGGTCGCCATCCGTGCCCCGGCTATCCGGGCAAGGTCGGATCGGATCCCTTCGCACCGGTGGACCATGAGGGATTCGGCGGCGATATTGACGGCATAGTCGCCAAGGATCGCGGCGAGGACTTCGATGGTCTTTGACTTCCCGTTCTTGCCTTTTCCAAACAGGATGAACAGGAGCTGTTCGGGATTCGCCTGCAGGAGTGAGTACCCGCACATAGCCTGGAAGCCGCTGATGTACTCTGCATCCTTGTCAAAGATCAGGTCGAGATGGGCGTTCCACTGCGGGCATTCGGCGGAAGGGTCGTAGGCGACGCCACAGCTCCGGGTCAGCAGGTCTTCCCTTTTGTGCTCCCGGAGGGTCAGGGTATCGAGCTCGAGGGTGCCGTTCCTGCAGTTCAGGAGGTATTCCCGGGCATCAAAGGCGTCGAGTTCGACTGCCGCAAGCGGGGTGGCGGATTCGATCATGGCTTTTCGTGTCCGGAGGTTCTCTGAGGTGATTGCCCACCGGGCGAGGGCTTTTGCCTGGTCCGGGGTCGGTGCATTGCGGCTTTCGTCGTAGATGCTCCGGGCCACCCGGGTTGCCAGGAGATACATCCGGTTCGAACGGTCCTTCTCCCAGAGGGTGCCGTTCCAGAGGTACCAGGACGCGTTTGTCGCACAATACCGGATATCGTCACCAAACCGGGCAACGAGCCGTTCTCCATTGCCGGCATCGGTCAGGGCATAGTCCCGGGGAGGGGGAGATGGGTTCTCCCGTTCCGCATACTCCGGTTCATGCATCCTCCGGAGTTCCTGCCACCGCTGCCGTCCTCCTCCGCACCCGGCATGGTGGCAGCCGGCATGGACGGCGCCGTTCTCGAACTGGATGACAAACGCCCCGTCCTTGTGGGCAGTGGTGAAGGGGCATTCCTCGAGCGTAAAGAGCCGGCCCCCTTTCCAGGACTTCACGGTGCTGACCCTGATGCCGTACTCCCGGAGCCATGCGTCGAGGTCGAGGGGAGCCTTGGGGTCCTCGTAGATTTTCGTCTTCGGGGATCGTCCTCCAGGCGGTTTTTGCTCTTTTCCCTGGGCAGCGAGCGTTTTCAGGAGCGGTATCGATACGATGCCGGTTTCATCGGGGACAGCGATGATCCGGGACCTCCGGTGGGGTCGATCGGCGGTGGCATCCCCTTTCCGGGAGACGGTGCCGTAGAGCTTCCAGATCCGGGCTGCATTCGAGACAGCGGTGTCGATGGTGCAGGTATTATCGTTGAAACAGTCTGCAAGGGCGGCGAGGCACCGCTGGACGAGCTCCCGGCTGGTCTCGCCGTTTGGGAGGTCGACCCGGTAGAGGAGGTGGGCACCGTTCCCGGAGTCTGCACGGACCGGCTCCGGGAAGCCCTGGTCTTTGAGCCACCCGGCGACGTGTTCTGCTTTTTTCAGGGCCTTGGCGTGTTCCTCGTCGGTTGATGAGACGCCGCCGGGCCGGACCGGGTCGATGTCCACCGGGAGCCATCGCCTCCTGATGATGTCAGCATCGGCAGTGGTGGAGTCTTTCCGCGTGAGATGCATCTTCACCCGGTTCGACCGCCGGGCGAGCAGGGCCGGGTTCAGCTCATTCAGGGTGAAGTAAATGCCGTGGACGGTGGACAGGTCCAGGAGCTCGGCTGATGCTGCAAGGAGGCGGGGATCATCGAAATACCCGCTGTGGGTCCCGTCCTCGGCGATGGCCCGGATCTCGACCACGCCACCTAGAGCAGCAAGCAACCGGACGGCCTGTTCTCTCTCATCCATGGACAGCCACCTCACGGGGGTCATCCCTGCCGGATTCTTTCCGATACTCTGGTACATCCCTGACCGCCGGGTTGGTGCTGCTCCCGGGGAGTGCCCTGATCCCACGGGTGAGGATCTCGTAGCATCTCCACCCGTCACCCCGCACGAGAATCCAGCACTCCTTCCGGGCCGATGATCCTGGTGAGAACGACCTCATCCGGGCTAGTTCTTCCCCGAAATGGACCGCGACCTGGTGTGCGGTGTTCAGTCTCTTATGGCTCCGGCGGACCATCAGCACGAGCAGTTCGCCTTCACGGACGGCAAAAAGATCCGGCGGGGGATTCCGCCGATACCACAGGCTGACGTCCCAGCCCTGTTCTTTCAAGAATCGCCGGGCCTCGTGCTCGGCGGCATTCCCCCACCGGTAACGGTCATCGCCACCGGGGGAGGACTTCATGTTCCGTCTATCTGGCGACTCCTCCGTGATGCTTTGTAAGCGGTCACTGTCGGTTCGGTGTGCGGGACAGGAGGAGCCGGGTATGAGGTCCGGCTCGGCCACCGCCTTTGTCGGTTCTTCTTCCTGGTTCATGGGGTTTCACGTTTTTTCCTATTGTGTCAACAATGTCGGTCGGGAAGCATCGCCCTGGCTGTTTCGTCTGGTTCTCTGGCTGGCGTTTCGGCTCGCGGAATCTGTTTTCCCTGAATCCTTTGGCAGCCCTTTCAGGCTGTTTCAGGTCGGTAAGCCGGCGCACCAGCCATCAACGTTGGCGTGAGAAGAGGGGGATTGGTGTTTTGGATATAGGTGAGGGAAGCATCCGATTCGGTGATCCCTGTTCAGGGTACTGCACGACCAGCGGGTTCCGGATGATCCCGGCCAGCCCTTCCACGATGAGGGTGGTCCGGACGACGAAGGTGGTGAGCACTCT
>JAAYWH010000105.1 GCA_012516785.1 Methanomicrobiales archaeon | reverse complement strand
CAGGTGGACCTGGGAGAGGGTCTCTTCCCTTTCGATGGAGATAAGGGAAGTATTTTCATGGATAGACGTGTTTCCCAGTTCCTTTCTGATCATAGGGATCAGCTTCGGATCAAGGTTTTTCAGGAGACCGCTCCTGCTCACCAGGTGGACATGGGTGCCGAACTCCTGAAAGATGTATGAGAACTCGGCGGCCATGATGCCTCCTCCAATAATTACCATCTCATCAGGGAGACAAGACATCTGGCCGAGAGTGTGGGGCGTATAGACTCCCTCTGTGTTGATGCCCGGAACATCCGGTATGGCAGGATGCGACCCTGTTGCTGCAATAACTGCATCCGCTGCGAACCTTTCCCCATCAATAAAAACGGATGTCCCGTCAATCCGCCCTTCCTTCCCATACACGATACCAACTCCCGAACCACGTGTTTCGGCATCGAGTATTCCTGCAATCTTGTCCTGAATCGCCTTCATTTCATAAAGAAGGGCAGGGAACCGGATGTGAGGGACATTTTCAATAACTCCCAGGTCCTCCAGGCGTCGTGCAGAGGTGAGTACTCGTGCTGCCTCGTTGAGAGCGCAAACCACCATGCATCCGTAGTGGAGGCACTGGCCACCGATACCATTCTTTTCTATCAGTGTGACGTCAAGCCCGCCAAGAGCAAGGGTGATAGCAGCTGTTCTCCCTGCCGGTCCGCCGCCAAGAACGACAATCATGGGAGCGACCTAGAGGATCTCCACACCCTCATCCATCGGGACAGCGAGGATCTCCCCTGTTGTAGCATTCACTTCAATGATCTTCTTTCCCCTCACCTGCCAGACAGGTACGTATACTGATGTAACTTCGAGCTGGATGTTCTGTCTCTCTGGTTTGATCACTTTCTCCTCGTAGAAAATAGCATCCCCTTTTACCTGCTTGATCCTGACCTGTCTGGTCAGCATATCGACAAGGTCCTTGAATATCTGATCAGCGGCAGCCTCCTTAGCTATTTTGGGTTTCACCACCTCGGAATCTGCAGGGGCCTCCCTCTCGGCAACAGCACTCCCGTCCAGCTCTATTCTAAGTCCGTTGATAGCGTTGATGGCTCCCACTCCCTCGCCATCAAACAAAACCTTGTGATCCTTATACGTCTGCTCACCGGAACTGACATAATGGAAGTACCAATGGGGCATAAACCGGAGGGTGGGCTTTCCTGCTACCCCCGCTATCTTTTCAGCGGCCTGCATACTTACTTTTATGGGGAGATGTGGTATCGTGATTCCAGACCCTGCTTCTTCCTTGGGTTCAATCTCTTTTGAGGAGAGAACCTCCTTCTGTACAGAGGCAAACGAGAGGGAGAGGGTTCTCTCAAGGACACGTGCAAGCGCAGCTTCACCGGAGTACCTTACAAACTCGTGTACACCCCAGACAATGCAGTTCTCTGTTTCTATCGTCTCTTCAAGGGTAAATACAAGTTTTCGGCACTCCATCTCCTTATCATCAAATTTAAGGCTGAAGTGGGTGCCGTCAAACTCTTCAATCTCAGCACCGTCGTTTGAGCAGAGAACAAGGAGTACTTCTTCTTCACGTATCGCTGAAAAATCGAAAGGAGCTTCCACCTCCTGCACTTCAAAACCCGCAGTTTCCAGTATCGACTTGACTGCAATTCCTGCATTTTCCCGCAATTTTCCGTCCATCAACCATACATTTCCTTCATCTTATAGAACAATTTTTCTATTGCGTGATCGATGAATTAGTGATGAATCTTCCCCTGAAGTTTGTCAGTCATAAAATTGAAGAGTATGCATTACAGGTCACCTACGATCCCAGAAAGGGTTCCGGCAGGTTTGTGTACAACCTGTCCCTGATCGATTCAAAAGACCTCGAGAGATCTATTGCCGTCTATAAAGATGCATTTAAAGCTGGAGTATGCGTGAGTGGGCTTGTCAGGTTTGCTTCAAGCGGGGAAGAGATAGGGGATTTTACAATCCCTGCAGAAAAAACAGGGATTATCACGGTGTGCAGCACGACACTGGATGGGATCCTGATGCACCGTGGGGTTCCATTGAATCCCATAGGTGGCGGGGTGGTTGAGATTGAGCAGCGGATACCACGGAGGTTTACCCACCTGATCCTCTACCAGCATACCACGATCGATCCCCTCCAGGTGCTGATCGCCCAGGAGATAACATCAATTACTGATGTCATGCGAAAAGGAAGCGGGACTATTCTCGCAAATATAAGGGAATGTCACATGGAAGCTGAACATCTTGTTGGGCAGGAGATAGACGATCTGACAGGATCGCCTTTTACCGGTATACTTGACATCGGACCCCCGAATAGCCCGGCGCTTGGAGTCCAGGTCAGCCCCCAGTATATGGGAATTGTGGCATTGGGTGGCACCAATCCGATGGCCGCCATCAGGGAAGCAGGAATTGACGTGACGATTCATGCAATAAAAGGGCTGCTTGATATTGGAACCATGTCAGAAATACTCGATTATTGACCGTTTGTTATCCCCAGTTCAGGAAAAAATTCCAGTACATGGTAAAAAAACGGACGAATCCCACGGATTCTGAATAGAGCGCGGTGAATCCCTCATCCTTTGAACCCATCACCACCATTGCTTTTTTCTTATCGACAATAAAAACACACCCGGCCTGCCAGTTTGTCACCGGTTCTTTCT
>JAAYWH010000104.1 GCA_012516785.1 Methanomicrobiales archaeon | reverse complement strand
TCCCCCCTGCGATGGTCAGGGGATCGATCCAGACATGTTCACGCCTGGGGGCTGGCGGGATCCGGTGAAGGAGCAGCATTGCCAGCTCCCGGTTCGTCAGGTGCCCCGCAAGGCCTCCCGCCGGAGAATCAGGATCTTCCATGAGCCGGGCGGCCAGCTCCTCATCAGTGAGATCCGCGGCCTCCGACGGGACCCGCCGCCGGGCCTCGAGTGCCTGGAGGCGCCGGGCTATGACATCTTTTGTCATCGGCTGCCACGCTCCAGATCGTCAAGGCGGCGTTTCAGATCGTCCAGGTCAGCATCCTTCATAATCGCGGCCATAACCTGACAGCAGGAGATCAGGATCTTTGCCTTCGCATTCCGTTCACGTTCCAGGGCGGGGCTCTTGAACCTACCATGATCCAACTTATTTTTGAGATCCCGCCGGCATTCCTCAAGGCACAATAAAACCGATTCACGAGAGGGGAGCGGTTTATCGTTCTCATTATGTAAAATTATTGCCTTTTTTTCCATTTCGCGCGTTCTCCGTTTTTATCTTGATTGATTAATAAACATTGTATGATTTAAAGGAATGGCTGTTATTCCGTCACATGGAATTTATCGCAGGTATGATTACGATGCACGATGCCCCGGCCCTGGAACGGGCATCTATATACATACTCTGAATAATCGAACGTCACGAAATCACAGAGAGGGCACCGGGTACGCCACAGTTCCGAGTCACGATAGTTATGCACCAGGATCACCCCCTGCAGGATGTCCAGGAGGCTTTTTCCCACTCGCTCCCCCGGCTGCCTTCCAGTACCGCAACCAGGCACCATGATCTTTAATATTTTCCCGCTTCCCCTTTGCATCCTCCAGGACCTTTGCAAGCTCCTCCCATGACATATCCTTATATCGTTTTTGAGGTGCTCCCTTGTCCCTTGTCCCTTCCATGTCCATGCTTTTTCCAGTAATAGGGCTGGAACCCGCGGGCTCCTTTCTCGAATTGGGGCTATTTAAAAGGCTTTTATTTTCGTTTTTGTTCCTTGTCCCATCTTCTGGAAAACAGACCTTTGAACCTTTTTGAGCACCATGATCACCCTTATGGATGCTTCTTCCCTTTTCTTGGGACAAGATAGAAATATTATTATTATTATTATCTATACTGCCTTCTTTCTCCAAATGGGGCTCATTCTTTCTTTCCCTTTCTTTGGGTATATCCTGGACAGGAGAGGGGCAAGGGACAAGGGAGGGATCGATCGTTACAAATTCCGCATATTCCTCTATTCCAGGTCCCCGGATGCACTTGATCACCTTCACGGCTCGCTTTTTTGAGTTTGATACCTCCCGGACCTCTTGGGTAATGGTAAGGCCTGCAACCTTCTCCACTAACCCACCCTCTTCCCGTTCCGGCCTGCCTTGCAGCAACCTCCGGATCCGTGACTCTGTAGCGCTCCGTTTCCCGGCCTCTGTTGCAGCATACCGTTCGACCAGGTCCGGAAATGATACCTCGCCGCCTTGCTCCGTATAGATAAAATCCCATAAGGCGAGCTCATCCTTCGATAGTTTTAGCGCCTGGATCTGGGGTCCCATTGACTTATAGGTCTTAATCGCGGCTTGTGCATCCTCTATCTCTGATTTGAGGGTGATCACGTTCTCCGGGTCCCCGTCAGTGTGGCTCTGTTCCCGCTGCATGAACCTCAACACGGTAAACGCCTTGATGAAATCATAAACCATGATCACGTTTCGGCGCTGATCCGGGTCATTAAAATGAAGGTTTTTAGCAAAGGGAATAATCACCCGGAATAATTGGTTCTTGATTTCATCGAATATGGCCCGGCTCACCAGGACCTCGTGTAGCAATGGCAATTCCTCTTGCCCTGACTCCTCCCGGTCCTGTACGAATTCCACAAATTCTTTATTTGCCTTGTCGCTTTTCTGGTATGATATAGCGAACTGACGATCTTTTAGTTGATCGTCCCCTGTGCCATTCACAGATGTGAATAAGAATAGCTGCCGTGGGGCAATGGTGACGACTGCCTTTTTCCGATCCCTATCAAGGGTCCGGTGTTTCGTGCTGCTTTGGAAGTTCGACATTGCCCGTTTTATCGTGGCTGTGACATCTGGATTAAGATCAACATCGTCAGAGAAAACGATCATACCCGGTGCGCTTAAAAAATGAAATAGCGCCTTATCTGATACTGATCCCTCCAGTATCCACGAGGGATTCACACAATGCAGAGCGGCTTTAACAGATGATGTTTTCCCGGTCCCCTTATCCCCACCAAAACCGGGCTGTATTCCCTGGCTATTAACGATGCTCTGACATGCTATAGCAAGGGCTATACTCTCTATGGATTCCACATCACCGGAATGTATCTTTGAGAATGTATCCCGGAGGTACCCCAAAGGATCACCATGTTTAAGGATCTCGAGCGCCTCACCGATCCGGGCCTCCATCGCTGCCAGGTTAGCCTGGGCCTCTTCATCCCTGGCTTTATCAGCGGCCTGTTGCGCTGCCCTGTGTTTTGCCTCTTTCTCTCCCCTAGCCCGCTCCTGTTCTGCAGATATCCGCTCCTCATCTGCTACACGTGCATTAAACTCTGGTGTTTCCCACTTGTTGGTGTTGGTTGCTGCAGCGGTGCTCATTCCGTCACCCCTTGTTTAAAATCCCTCCGGACAGCTCGGAGCATCCATATTGCATCATGGGTTTTGGGTTTTTCATCGCATAACCAGCCTGCGATGGCTAATAGATCCTCCTCATCATGGGTGATGTCGTACAGCCTGCCAAGCTCCGATAATATGGTTTTCTTTGCCCCCCTCCCGTCCTCATCACCAACCAGCCATTTATATTTCTCATGGGTGTTACCACGGAGCAGCTTGAAGGGGCGGGCCATATACATGCAGTTTTGAACATGCCTCCAAGAGTATTCCGGGTATAGTTGGGAGAGCAGGACCTTCCCTTGTGGTGTATATTTTCCGGGGCGGCCCCTCGCATTTCCGGAAAAGTTTTCCGATATTGTCTTCCCGCTCATGCAGGCACCACCACGCAATAGGTTAAGCTCGCCGTTGCCGTGCTGGTGGTCTCGTATGCTCCTGCAGGGGTCCACCCATTGAAATAGAAATCCAGTGTGCCCCGGTTAAACTCTGACGCCTGCAGGGCTGTGTATAGGTACCCTTTCTGATCATCGGTTAGGTATTGGATCGCTCTTGCAACCCTCCGGGCCTTATCCAGGTCATCGGCATGACCAGCGATCACGTAGCCCGCGATATTCTCCACACGTTCCCAACTGCTCCAGTAGTATACCTCTAAATCGCATCCGTCGGAGGCGTCAGAAACGTTTATATATTGTTGGCACTCACTATATGTTAGTGATGATCCAAGGGCCGGGTGCGGGCACCTGGTCGTCACTCTTTCACCGCCGCTATATCTTCTACAATTACAAAAATTTCGCCAGGTTTTGTATTAATCAAGTGCTGCGCGAATGCCCTCTCTAATGGAGGCAGATTATCAATATCTGCCTGGTGAACGCGTAATGGGAGGGAGTAGTTATTTGCCTTGGTATTACCTATATTCATTCGATCACCCTATCGCTGATCATTCCCCGCCACCGTGGCCGGCAAGCTCGGACGGGGAATTATTCTCTTTGTCTGACATGGGAAATCCCTACATTCTGGGGTAAATCCTCTAACAATGCAGTAACAGCGGCACTCCTACTGAATCGCCCTCGAATTGCATCGAGGCGCTGTAGTGCATCAACTGAAAGATAAAGCGAAGTGGTCTTTGACTCTGACATTGACTAATCCGCTCCTATAATGTGCATGCGGATCAACAATATGTGTTAAAGACTAATAAAGTTTTCGGCTCCTACATTGTGGGTGCGAAACACTAAATATTCAAGTAGATAAATAAGGAATCATTGTGGCTGAATTGGATGTGCCTCTAGACCTATATAATTCTGTGATTGAATTTCAGAAATACTTTGATAATCGCAGGAATGCAGCAACGCGAAAATATTTACTCATTATTTTGAAATACCTCGAAGAAAGGCAAGATTGGGTAAATGTCCGGAATATCGTTCAGGAACTGATACCGGATCTGATCCCCAATGAAAGCACATTTTTCAGACTGATTGGAGATTTATCCTCATCAAATCTAATTCTTCGACGGGAGGACACAGATTATAAAGGTCGTGGGAAGGCCCCCGTATATTATAAAATTCGTTTTCCATTACAGTGGTTGCATCCTCAACTGCAAGACGATGTAGATGCTAATCCATCGATTGCAGTGGTGCGGCAATTCGTTGAACTTGAGATTGCTAAAGAACTTCTCAGGGAATGCGATATTGAAGATCCAGATGCTGCTATTAAAGACAGGTTCGATAGAAGTTTGGAACTAATTCAGCAAACCAACGGTATGCATGATCCATTAGCAAAAGCTGAAGACTATATTAATTCACTTGCATCTGCTGCAAAGGAAATGTCAAATTCGGATAGCAGAAGAAAACCGCTTGGACGTACACCATCACCACGAAAAATGGAATTTACCCCGGCCGGACAAAAAAAGACATTAAAAACAACCGATGAACAAATTAAATCAGATAGTAATAAAAAATCCCCAAAAATAAAGAAATCGGCTTAACTGCCACAACTATAAATTTTTCAGCGCTTCAACCAACCCTTCAGGATCCCGCTTTGCAATATCGCGCAGGACATCCAGGATAGTTCCATGTCTGGCTGTAGCATCCTGTGTTAATCCCGCCCGGCAAATCATACAATACATAGCCCCGGAGGGGTTGAGCGTTCCACACTCCGGACACTGGAGGGGTGCAAGCTTCTTCCCTCTAACCCCTCTTTTTACCTCGTATTTTATGTCAGCATGCCCGAGAGCAACCTGATCGATATATTCCCGGCTTGGCTTCGCATATACGGCTAACATCCTGGTTGATAATGATCCCCAGTTCTTCATCATCAGGTATGAATGATCGAGCCCGTCCTCAACATCATGTGTGATCTTGGACGGCCGGAATATGGACGGCTTCAGCTTCTGGATGCCGGTGCGTGCTCGTAATTCCTTAATGAGATATGCCAGAGTAGCATTCGTGATCGGCCTGACATCTCCTCGAGCTTTAGTAATGAAAACCGGATCCTCCGGGGTATATGGTCCCCTATCCATCTGCCAAATGGTAAGGAATGGTACAGCATAGGTTAATCGAATAAACCGCTCCTTCCCCGTCTTCTCCTTTGTCCTGACAGCAAATCCCCGATCGTCTTCGATGAGATCCGACCACTTCAGGTTTACAACTTCAACCGGCCTATGTGAACCATCGTAGAGGAGTGCAATGATAGCCCGGTCCCGGCTGTTCCTGCAGGCTGCGATCACCTGTTCAAACTCTTCTTTTTTAAGGAGATCTTCAGCCTTTTTGGAATCATAATTCATTGCCGGCGCTTTTATCTGAACGATTTTCTTAAGATCGATATCTGCCCCTTCTTCGATCCTCCACTTGATAAACTTCTTAAAAGAGGAGATCATCATCCGCTGTGTATTCCGCGAGAATCCGGCTGATCTCATCCCTTTGACGGCTTTAAGGACCTGCGCTGTGGTGCAGTTGTCATAGGTTCCCCCGGCCTTATGCAGGAAGTCGGAAGCTCGGATCAGGTCATGCCCTCGAGCACGCATTGTTGATGCTCGGAGCTCCTTCAAGGCTTCCAGCTCCGAGAAATGGAGTAGGATAAGGTCTACTTCAGGACGTGAAAGACGGGATTTATTAACCTCATCGTTCAATACATCAGCAATATCCTTAACCATAATAGGAGATGTGTAGTAGACATGATTAAGGTTATAGGAGCTATGTTGTAGTGATGTTGAGCATCGGGCTCCTCGGTTGTGGAAATATCGGGCACATTATTGCAGAGTACCAGGGAAACTGGAAGGTCGTCGCCCTTTATGACAAAGTCCATGAACGGGCGTGTGAACTCGCACTTATTTCTGGGGGGACACCGTATGAAAATTTCGAGGATTTTATCAATGCTCCTTTTGACCTGGTCGTTGAGGCGGCCTCGGTAAAAGCAGTAAGGGCCTATGCAGAGACCATCCTTTTACATGAAAAGCATATGGTTGTCATGAGTGTGGGTGCATTATCAGACCCCCTTTTCAGGTCACAGATGATCGACATAGCCCGGAGGCAAAAGAGAAAGATCCATATCCCAAGCGGCGCGATTACAGGCCTGGATAACATAAAAGTCGGTCAGATCGCACCCATATCACGGCTCCTGCTCCGTACAACAAAGAATCCGGCATCTCTTGGCCTCCCTGCATCAGAGCGGACATTGATATTTGAAGGAAAAGCGAATGAATGCATCAAGGAATTCCCCCGGAACGTAAATGTCTCAGTGGCACTCAGCCTTGCAGCCGGACGAGAGGTGGACGTGGAACTCTATGTGGATCCTGCTGTTGACAGGAACATCCATGAGATAATCGTGGAAGGAGTCTTTGGCGATATATATATCCGGGTGAACAATCTGCCAAGCCCTGATAATCCGGCTACCAGTTACCTGGCGGCGCTCTCTATTCTCTCACTCCTTACCAATCTCGAAGAGCCGCTGGTGGTTGGAACATGAATCCACAAACATTCCCAAAAGGGAATGCTGCCTCTGAAATCCCCAGATGTGCAGCAATTGGAGTCCCCAGCATTTCCTCACACGATGAAGAGGCAGGTATGCGAATTCACAGAACGGCATCGAACGAATTGTACCGGGAAATAACATCACCATTTCTCTCTTCGGACGGACAACCCCATGCACTCTCTTGAACACCTTCTTTCCTTTATCCGCGAGGATGCCCCCTACGGGGATATCACGAGTGAAGCAGTAATTGGGGATATCAGGTGCCATGCGTTCATTTCAACCCGTGAACCAGGATTGGTTGCAGGACTCGAAGAGGCTGCAGCCCTCTTTTCCTATTTCGGTGCAACCATACTCAATCAATCCCACGACGGATGCGAAGTTGCTGCCGGCACCACTATCATGTCGCTGGAAGGCCCTGCCAGAGGGATTCTTCTCGTTGAAAGAACCGCTTTGAACATCATAGGAAGGATGAGTGGTGTTGCAAACCGGACCCGATTGCTCGCCTCCCTCCTTGCATCCACGGGAGCAACGACCCGCATCGCCGCTACCAGAAAAACCTCGCCGGGGATGCGGCTTCTGGACAAAAAAGCGGTACTGCTGGGCGGAGGGGATCCACACCGCATCAACCTTTCAGATGGTATCCTCATCAAGGATAACCATCTTGCTCTCGTTTCCCTTGAGAGTGCCATAATGCGGGCAAAGCAGCGTTCCCTGTATCGGAAAATCGAGGTGGAGATCTCCACCCCTGCCAATGCCGTTGCTGCTGCCAAGGCGGGGGCTGATATCCTTCTCCTGGACAATATGACCCCTGACCTTGTCAGGGAGACGCTGGCATTATGTACCAAACATGGCCTCCGGGACCACCTTACCATTGAGGTTTCGGGAAGCATTGATGAGACCAATCTCCTCTTGTACGCCATTCCCGGGGTGGACCGGATAAGCGCTGGAACCCTCACCCATTCTGTCCGAAATTTCGATGTAAGCCTTGAAATTACTCATAAATTATAAAAAAGAACCCTTGAACGGATTTTAATAGTAACTCAAGAAAAATCTCAAAAACAAACAATTAATAGAGCCTGTCACAAATCCCCCGTGAGCGGGTGTTGCCTGATGGCTGCAGATAAAGAAGAACCTCTTGACATAAAATTCATTGATATCAATCTTCGCAGGCGAAATATTCAGGCATACATCGATCTTCTGAAAAGCCCGCACCTTGACACGCGGTGGAAAGCGGCTGAGCAGCTGGGGATTATCGGCGACCAGACAGCAGTTCTGCCATTAATCGAGTCACTCAAGGATCCCTTTGTCGAAGTCTCATGGCTGGCTGCAAAATCGCTGGGCTCTATTGGGGATGCACGGGCGGTTGAACCACTGCTCCAGGCGCTGAACTCGACAGAACCCTGGTTACGGGCTGGTGCTGCACTAGGCCTTGGCAAGCTTCGTGACAGAAGGGCGGTGGAGCCATTGATAGCGCTCCTGAGTGATAAAAAGAAACAGGTCCGGAAACATGCTGCCCTCGCATTAGGCCTCATTGGGGATGAACGGGCACTCTCATCTCTTGAAAAGGCTGCACAGGCTGACATGGATGAAAACGTGAAAACAGCAGCAGCACACTCTGCAAGGATGATTCGGATATCTTCTGAATCTGGCAGGGAAGGGAAAGAAACCGGTGATTCAGAAGAATAAATCTGCCGCAGAAATTTTTCTGAATTCAGATTTTTTGGGAAGACGTGCTCATTACCTTGGTTGAGATCCTGATCAGCCCGATCATCTCTCAGGCAGTATCGTGATATCACTGGGGGAATTCAGCACAACTTCCCTCTCTCCCTGGTATGTCTGAACCAGGCCATACAGGGAAACGTAGTCCCCTTCATGCAGCACTACCTCCCCTGCAATGGTGGCAGGGATGAAGATCGCCGTTCCATTAATGGTAGCAAGGATATGCCCTCCGGTTTTTGTGGTATGGACTTCTTTTATTTCTCCCTCAAGATGCACCAATGAACCCTCATCTGATCGGGGAGTATAGTCTGATGCGAGGATGGATTTGTCAATACCGGAGAGAATGAATGTGGTTGCAATGATCGACACCGAAACAAAACAGAGCAGCAGAAAGGCAATACGCTCCTGCCGGACAAACATATATGGATCCAGGAAATAATCAGATTTATAATCGACAGTTTGATATGTTAACAGCGTTAACACTTATCCATGCCACAGGTAAACCTTCCCCCCTCATCCCGGGCTGTCCTGCATCTCCTCGATGAAGGTGGCGCGATGACCCATAAGGAAATTGTCAGGAAGAGCAAACTTGCGCCCAGGACCGTGCGTTATGCCCTGAAGAAGTTGAAGGAGAATCAGTTGATCATCGAAAAGTTCAATTTCCGCGATGCCCGCCAGATTATCTATCAGAATCGCGAGCCGCAACAGGTGCCTGCATGAAGAATGCCGGCTGTGATATCATTGTCTGTGATATAATGGTACGAAAGTACCTTCCTGCCATGAGGGCTGAGATGGTAACACGGCTCGTGCAAAGAGAGGGGATCACGCAGAGCGATGCTGCAAAAATGCTTGGTGTCAGCCGTGCGGCAGTGTCACAGTATATGAGCAGAAAGAGAGGAGATTCAGGTGTTGAGATCTCACATGAACTCGACTCGCTTATAGATCAATGGGCCCTGTCCGTAACCAGCTCAGACACCGGGATCACACTCTGTGACATATGCCGGTGTGCGATGAAACGATAATTCACGTGGAGCCTCCAAAAAGTCTAAAGCTGTTCTCAGTCTGTGTCGCCTTTGAGCTAAAACACGGTCTTCTTCTTGATATATGCCAAGCCCGCGAGGGTAAAGAGAACGGCGAGAGCAATCCATATCTTGATCCAGTCAGGTCCTTTTTTTCCTGTGTATGATGCTGATGCCATCCAGTCATCCTCAAAGACCCGGGTAAAATAATCCCCAACTCCTGCATGTTCAATTATCACTCCTATTTCCCGATTGAAACCGGGTGAGTTGTCATTCCAGTTGATGCTGCTGACCAATACCCTCGTTCCATCAACAATTACCCCTTTGTTATGGATCTTTTCAATATTATTTGCCTCCAAATCCGCAAGGCGCGCTTCCAGGGGTATGTTCTCCTCTTCTCCGATGCTGTTGATGAAACGGACCATTTCATCGTTGTCAGCCGGCCCCTCAGTATTGTAATGATATGAATCCAGAAGGATCCGAACCTGCACTCCCCTGCGTGCCGCACGGATTGCTTCATCGAGGAAAGGATTGATCATACCATTGGTCTGATTCGTGATATATGCCTGTTCAATGTCAAGGGATACCTTTGCCCCGGTGATCAGGTCTCTGATGAGGTAACTTGTGTCCGGGGACACCACGGGAATAACCCTTGCATCTTCGAACCTGAACGGTGAGAACTCGGTCTTATATTTGGCTAATGTGGGAAACTCTGCTTCACCGCTGCTGAATGCAGCAGGGATACACCAGCCTCCCGAAGTATCATGAGAATAGATACTCAGGAAGTACTGGGCGACTCCTTCATCCTCAAGCACGATGCCCCATCCACGGTTTCCAGAGAGTCCGCTTTCTGGAAAACCATTGGATTTGAAGTTCTCACTTGTCACCAGTACCCGGCTGTGGTCAATGATCAGGTACTTTGCATGGTCAAACCGGTAGGGCGAATGAATAGTATCTGCCGATGTCATCAGCAGTACCGGGATATTTGCTTTGCTCAGTTCTTCAACCGCCCATTTCTCTTCATCACTGATTCCTCCGACAGGTCCCCCCTCGAGGAGAACAGTAACCGCAACACCCCTCCTGCCTGCATCAATCAGACACTGGGCCATGACAGGACTGGAAAGTTCGTAGACATTAGCCAGAATCTCCTCCCTGGCAGATCGGACTGTTTCTTCGTATACAGTGAGGGAACAGTCGGGTGCAGCAAATGCAATACCATCCACCGAGACGAAGTCCTGACTTGTGAAACGGGACTGGCCAAGCAGGAGGATCCGCTGGTCCCAGAAATCATCATCGGAATAATGCACCTGGCCCTGGCGTGTCGACAGGTCCCCCGGCCAGGTGACTTCCTGAACAAGATCTCCCCTTTCATACAACTGGAGCTGGTCGCCGGTATTAGCCAGCTGGAACGTACCGCTGCGGACTACATCAGGCACACTGGCAGAATAATCATACCATTCATAATCCGGATCACACCCATGGGTCACCTGATACGCGCGGCTGTTGCGGGCGATCGTGATCTCTCCTTCTATCATGGAACCATCCGGAAACCGGAATCCGCCTTCTCCATCTGATACCACGATCCCGTCAAGGCTCCCTGTACCGGAAAGGATAATGTATTCATCCGGATCGCCATCGAGATACGGATCAGGGCAGAATTCCACGATTTCTAAGGCATGCACAGGAATGCACAGGGTGAACAGGAAGAAAAAAAACAACGGCCCGCGCATAGCATTGGTGTTTGAAGCCTTAAATTATTAATCTGGTGAAATTTATCCTCTTTTCATGAATGGTCCCATTGTGGTGAAGATTGGTGGAAGTCTCATGGATGCCGTGGATCCTCTCATAGGCTTGTTCAAAAAGCGTCATCTGGCTGTTCTGATCGTACCAGGAGGAGGACGTTTTGCCAGGCAGGTACGGGAAACAGGAATTTCAGGTGATGCAGCCCACTGGATGGCCATTGCTGCAATGGAACAGATGGGCTGGTTTATCGCCTCGAGGGAGGTGAGCACGGTCACTTCCCTCAGGGTTCCCCGCAGGGTGGAAGTGCTCCTACCCTATACCCTCCTCCGAACCACCGATCCTCTCCCTCACTCGTGGGACGTCACTTCTGACACCATATCGGCATGGATAGCATCCAGTCTTTCTCTTCCCCTGATACTGCTCAAGTCAGTCGATGGAATCCGATCAGGGGGAATCCACCAGAATCTCATTACGCAAGAAGTCCCGACAGAAGATGTGGATCCCTGCTTCCTGCGCTACGTAATTGCTTCCAGGGTAAAGACCATTGTAGTGAACGGGCGCAAACCCCGGCGCCTCGGAAATCTCCTGGATGGCCGCAAGGTCCTGTGTACAACCATTGGATTTTAAAACCTTCAGGGAAGATAATATAGGACTGATAATCAGGAGTGAACCAATACATGATCCGGAAATGTACTTCATGCAATGCCCCTCTTGCAGAAGAGGGTGCGGCTGAATTCGGGTGCCCGAAATGCGGGTATGAAATAAGGCGCTGTGTGCGATGCAGGGAACAGAGCATTCCCTATCGCTGCCCGAAATGTGGATTCGGGGGGCCGTAAACGATGGGGAACGTAGCACTCATTCTCCGCGTCATGCCGGAATCCCCTGATGTTGATCTCGATCTTCTCGCAGAGAAGATAAGAGCGAAAGTGCCGGGTCTTCAGGATATACGAGAAGAACCCATTGGATTTGGATTAAAAGCACTGAAAATTGCCGTTGTTGTTGGTGATGATGCAGGTGAGAGCGATACCGTAGAATCAGATATCAACGCAATTGAGGGAGTCGAGAGGGCAGAGATCATCGAACTGACACTTACCTGATTGGGGTAAGTGGTATCCCTGTTGATAAGACGTTACAACTCTTCTTTTTCAAGAAGTCTCATCAATTCACTGGTTATTCCCCGAATCTTTTCCACAGAGTTCTGGAACTGCACAATTTCGTTCTGGTCAATCTTGATTGTGATCGGGAACACCCCCTCGCGGTTTATCCGGGCCGGAACTCCAATACATACATCCCCTATGTCGTGAACTTCGCTCTTCACATACGCTGAAACGGTCAGGATCCTGTTCTCATTTCCGAGCACAGTCTGCACGAGAGTAGCAATTGCCTCTCCAGGGCCGAAAACGGTTGAACCTTTATTCCTGATGATGGCTTCACCACTCGTCTTCACCGTCGCGACCATTTCGGCGACCGGGAGCCCGGAGAATGCCGGCAGGTTGCTGATCTGTATGCCTCCGATAGTGGTAGCTGACCACAGGGGGACCATGCTCTCGCCATGTTCTCCGATTATCCGGGTATGTACCTCGCTGACGTGAACTTTAAAAAATGATGCAATGAGCGATTTGAGCCTCATGGAATCGAGATGCGTACCGAGACCGAAAACACGGGATGGCTCCAGACCTGAATATCGGAGTGCAACGGACGTCATCACATCGACCGGATTTGTGACCATGAGAAGTGTTGTTTCGGGAGCATGCTCACTGATAAGGCGTGAAGTGGAAGCAACAATCCGGGCATTCCCAAGGGCCAGATCAAGACGATCCTGCCCGGCCTGCCTGGCAGCTCCTGCGGCACATATCACAATATCCGAACCGGCGGTGTCAGATATATCCGTTGTCCAGTTTAATTCGGTATAATTCCCACAGGCGGCAAAGGCGTCTTTCATATCCTGTGCTATACCACAGAGCAGATTTTCTCTCCCGTTTCGACCAACAAGAAGGATCTCACTCACATATGGTATCTCAGCTATGGTATGCGCGGCGAACGTTCCTACATTTCCTGTTGCCCCGATAATGGTGACTTTTGCCATGATAATAACAAACAGTGGGGACACGTTTTTGGTTGACCGCACGTGTCAGCGTTCGTTTAAGACCCCCTCCTCCGCCCCGCAACCCCATGGGCGCCGGATGTCTACGGTAAGTCTGCTCCCTTCCGGGCCTGGACCGTTCTCCGCAGCAGCAGGTCGCCGCTCCCTCCGGAGCCTTGATCCCTGTCCACCGACCTCATGGGACGAGGTTTCAACGTCAGGAGTCTCAGAACTCCCGAAGCCCGCCTCGGCCTTCCTCAAACTTCGCCCCCTGCATACCGACGGTTTCAGGTGACAGGTGACGCCGAACCACCCGGACTAGTCCCCGTATGTAGTATCTGAATATCAGGGGATAAAGGCCTCGCCGTTTACGTGTCTCGTCCAGTCCCTGATAATCCGCCCCAAAGCAGCTCGGTCCGATTTGTCAAAAAGATCAATCACGGCAAGCACCGGTTCTTTTGGAAGGACCTGATGAAGGGATTGGAGATCCGCCTGGAATATCTGTATGTGTTGCGCCCCTTCAGTCTCAGCGATCAAAACCGGTTTTCGTCCGACCGGGTGTTTTGACATATCCGCATAATCAGCATGAATGGTGACATCATCGATCCTGAAGAATTTTCTGTTCACCCACGTATTACAGGCAGACCAGAACGCAGCAGCATACCAGGTATCATTCAGGAGGACATGAGGTATTCCCCACCTTGCACCAGTTAAACCGAGCGTTCCTGCTCCACAGCATGCATCAACAAACCATTCTGGCTTCAGCTTCGTTATCCGATCCTCAACTGAACATATTTTGGGATTATGCGCTCGGGGGAACTCAACGTGGATGAGAGAATGTTGCTGGAAGATAACAACAGGCCCTGCCTTTGTCGGAAACACATTTGCCCTCACGTCACACCCGGCAAGAAGTTCATACGTGCGGGGATTTTTTCTGAGGGAGGTATCAGTAATACCGGGGACAAATTTCCCGGATTTGACCACCCCGCGAATCTCCGGAATCTCATCAATTATCATCCGTGCAACTGCCTTATCAGGGTAGGGCGAGAGGAGAACAAGAGAACGTCCTGGTAAAAACGGGGGGCTTGCTATCGGGTATCCGGGGTGGAGAAGGGGGGATCCTACATCGCGGAGGGATTCTTTTCCGGTGAATATCCCTTCCCTTCGGAAGAGTGAATACAGGTGCCAGAATACATCATCGAGAAAACGCTTTCCACAGGCGCATACCTCCTGATATCCCTCCCTTGGAGGGGGGAGCCTCTTGTCAAGCAGTTTCACCCGGCAGT
The DNA here is from genome assembly GCA_012516785.1 of Methanomicrobiales archaeon. Taxonomy (GTDB): domain Archaea; phylum Halobacteriota; class Methanomicrobia; order Methanomicrobiales; family Methanospirillaceae; genus UBA9949. Next base: position 84,087 of record JAAYWH010000104.1, on the reverse strand, counting down.
CTTTACACCGCGCGAATACCGCAGGGATCATGTCGATGATCTCACCTGCCTCCCTGATACACTCGTCACCACAGACAGGGCATTTCATAAGGGGATCATCTGCTTTCGGCAAAGATATCCCTTGAGGATCTCCATAACGCCCCATTCCCAGAGTATGTCGCTTTATCCCTGGTGAGTGTTGTGTTCATTTCAGGGAGTGAGAAAGGTCACTTCATCTCTCTTGGTAGTGGAACACCATGCCAGAAAATAATGGGCCCGATGCGATTTGAACGCATGACCGCCCGGTTATGAGCCGGGCGCTCTTACCGGACTAAGCTACGGGCCCGGATTGAAGCGCCGCCAACAGGACTCGAACCTGTGACATGCTGGTTAACAGCCAGCCACTCTACCAACTGAGTTATGGCGGCACAAATGCTGTGCCCTAATACATTCTTTCTAAATACTTTTAAAAGTAGCGTTATATCCATTACAACGCAACTAGTGTGCTTTTTTCATTCCCTCGAGAAGTCTCACCATTTCATCAATCTCATCATCGAGGTGTTCAAGGAGATCCGCTGCAAGGTCAGTTGCCATAGCGCCGGAAGGTGAAGCCCGTATATACCCCATCTGCTCCAGCACCCGAAGCGAGTACCGAATCCGGTGAAACGGCAGATCAAGGATCTCGGAGAGCTTCATGATACCAATCGGTTCATGATCGACAACGGTCCGCAAAACTTGGATATGCCGTTGCATCAGCTCAATTTCACTCTTCACTTTTTCGATCATTATACCCTCACCATTGCAGGACCGTTTGTTCCAGGATGGACCCCCTACACCGGATGGTCCAGCCATTCCCGGGTTTTCCTGTATTGACCCCAGAAATACCACGTCAAACCCCCAACCAGGAGACCGATGAGCAGAACCACGGGAAGCCGGTATGTTTCAGGACTCCAGAACAGTGCAAGTATGCCTATGGCAACGAGCAGAATGATGATATTCAGCAGTACCGCAAGGCGGTAAAATTTCCATTTGAACTTTTCCTTCGTCGCCAGGTCCATTACTCATAGGTGGTTTCTATGATAAAACTACTTGTGGTCCGGGATACTAATGGATCAGTATGGACGCGCTCGATCGGGCACTGCAAAAGAGCGGAGCGGTAGCATATGTGATGACAGGTTCCTCTGAGTATGCTGATATGCGTTACCTAACCCGTTTTACTACGACCGATCCTATCATATATGTCAGGAGTGCCGGGGAGCGCGGGTGGATCATCGTTTCCCAGATGGAGTATGCCCGTGCCCAGCAGGAAGCGATCACGAGAGTCATGACACGGGCTGACGCAGGGCTGTTCCGGATACTCGAAGAAGAGAAAGACCGGTGGAGAGCCTTGGCAAGGATGGTGGCAAACCTTGTGGAGGGAGCGATTCTCATTCCTCCAGACTTTCCCTATGCTCTCGGCCGCCACCTGGATGCATTGACAGGGGTAATGACGGATACCGGTACGGTGTCGTTGATGAGAGCGAAAAAGTCCCGCAAGGAAGTGATCGCAATCGAAAAAGTCCAGCGCTCTGCAGAAAGAGCGATGCTGCATGCAATCGATTCGATCCGTCGATCGAAATCCCGGAATGGCATGCTCTGGCTGGGAGGGAAACCACTAACCTCCGAACGTATCAGATCTGAAATGCACGCGCTGTTGATACACGAGGGCTGTATTGCCAGGGATACCATCCTCTCCTGCGGGAAGGATACTGCCATGCCCCATAACAAAGGCACCGGGCAATTATTCGAAGATGAGCCCATCGTGATCGATATTTTTCCAAGGAGCGAACAGACAGGATATCACTCAGATATGACAAGGACGGTCGTGAAGGGTAACCCCAGCCAGGAGATAAAGGAGATGTTCGATGCGGTAAAAACAGCACAGGACCTTGCAGCCTCGATTATCAAACCTGGGATATCAGGAGAGGTGGTGCATCAGGCCGTGGTCGATTTCTTTGCCAGCAGGGGATATGGAACGAAAGGAGAAGGATACATCCATAGTCTCGGACATGGGGTAGGGCTTGAGGTTCACGAGCTCCCCTCTCTCGGGCCGGGGGGGGATCGGCTCATCCGGGGAAATGTTGTCACAAATGAACCGGGACTCTATTACGAAAAGGTAGGGGGGATCCGGCTGGAAAATATTGGACTGGTAACACAAACAGGGTTCCGTACTATTACGAAATTTCCGTGTGAGCTGGTGATATGACTATGATTCCCGACGATGATTCTCTCTTCTGTTACAGTGAAGCCGGAAAGATCGCCTCTGTTATCCTGAAAAAAGGGTCTTCCCTGATAGAGATTGGAAACCGGGTCCTTGAAATAGTCGAATCCATCGAGCAGATGGTTGAAGAACAGGGATGCGGGCTGGCATTCCCGCTCAATCTCTCGTTTAACGAAGATGCCGCACACGATACGGCTTCTGCAGATGAGCAGAGGGTATTTCTGGAAGGTGACGTGGTGAAGCTTGACCTTGGTGTACATCTCGAGGGATATATCGCTGACACCGCTGTGACAATTGACCTTGGAGACAATGCACTGCTCATTGAAGCATCAAAGGCTGCACTCACAAAGGCAATTGAGATCGTCAGACCAGGAGTTACATCCGGGGACCTTGGAAGGGCGATCCAGCATGAGATCCAAGTGCGGGGATATCATCCCGTTTCTAATCTTACCGGTCACGGCCTTGCCAGGTACTCGATACATACCCCCCCGAGCATCCCAAACATCTCGTTTCAGGGGGGGGTTGTGCTGGAGGAGGGGATGGTGTTTGCTATCGAACCTTTCGCCAGTACAGGTTCAGGCAGGGTCAGCGAGAAGAATCGCATTGAGATCTTTCAGCAGACAGCAGTTAAACCAGTACGGCTGCCTTCCGCCCGTAAATTGCTCGAATCGGTACGAAACCGGCATGGGATGCCGTTTGCACGGCGCTGGATAACCGATGGAAAACAGGATATCGCGCTTGCAAGCCTGATCAGCCAGGGCATTGTCCGTTCCTATCCCGTCCTCTCTGATGTCCCCGGATCACTCGTGTCCCAGCACGAGCACACGGTCATTGTTACCAGCGATGGCTGTATTGTGACAACTGCTTGAGATATGCTTATGCAAGTTCGGTACCAATATGATATGTTACAGAGATGTCCCAAGAGGATGAGACGTTAAAGCTTCTTGAGGTGGCGCTCACTGCTGAGATATTCAACCAGCACCAGAACCTTGACATCAACGATCTCACTCCGGAATACCGGATGTTGTTTGGGGTTGATGGGGAAGGAGAGGTAAAGCGCCCCCTCTCGGTCAGTGAAGGCATGATCAAGCGTAGTCTCGGTATTCAGGATGCCTGTTCAAAACTATCCAAAATCCCGGTTATCACGTGTGATGATTTCGGCCAACGTATCCATGTGACGAGCCTTGATGCGGCAATGCGATGGTTTGTACGAAAAGGGGGCATCAATCTTGCCGGAAGGAATCCGGCATTGGCATATTACCTGGGATCCCTTGATACCACTGCTCCCTCTTACCCCATTGTCCGGGCTGCGAATCCGCCATACGAAGATACCCGACTGTTCCTCGATAAGAAGATAGCTACAATCCTTTCGGAAGATGAATCCCTCAAATCGGGCATGGACCTTGTCATCATAAGTGCCCCGGATGAGGTTGAACAAACATTTGAAAATTTCGTCTGCACCGATGGGCAGAAGCGGATCATCAGCAAGATTAAAACCGCGCGGGAACACCGTGAGACCCTGCAGCGGCATGGTATTCATGAGGTTGGAAAACTCCTCTTTGTCGGACCACCCGGTACGGGCAAGACAAGCCTCGCTCTTGGATTATCCCGGGAGATGCACCTCCCTCTTATTGAAGTGCGCCTCTCCATGGTAACCTCCCAGTATCTTGGAGAGACCTCGAAAAATATCGACAGGATCTTTGATTTTGCAAAAAGGCTCGCTCCCTGTATCCTCTTCATTGATGAATTCGATTTCGTTGCCAAGAGCAGGGTTACCGACGATCATGGGGCCATGAAGAGGGCAGTGAATTCACTCCTGAAAAATATTGACAGGATCAGCCTCATCCGTAATGGGGTTCTCCTGATAGGTGCAACAAATCATCCTCAGTTGCTTGACGAAGCGGCATGGCGGCGGTTCGACGAGATAGTTGAGTTTTCTCTTCCTGAACGGGAAATGCGGGCCCAGATCATCAGGAACATCACCGGTTCCATCGATTGCCAGTGCGATTTTGGAGCTGTTGCCGACAACACTGAAGGATTTTCCGGTGCTGATCTCCGGATAATGATAAAGGAAGCTCTTCTCTCATCGCTGATTGAGGGAAGAACTCACATCAACGACTGTGATATCGAACGGGGAATCATTCTCGTCAGCAGCAGAGGTGCGGTGCGCCGCCAGAACTGGTTATAGGATGAACATTACAGTTCTGGGGACGGGAGATGCAATCGGGACGCCGAAGGTAGGATGCTCTTGTCCACAATGTACCTATGCCCTCACTCATGGAATCCAACGGTTAAGGACCTCCTTTCTTGTCGAGCACAACGGGCACACTATCCTGATCGACTCTTCACCCGATTTGAGGCAGCAGCTGCTGGTCTATGGATCTCCCCATATTGATGCGGTGATATGGACCCATGGCCATTATGATCACTTCATGGGTTTTGGTGAATTTTACCGGGTTCAATCCATGCCTGCCGTCTATGCTGCTCCACAAGTACTCGACTATTGCGGGAATATTTTCAGGTTCCTGAAGTTTCAGCGAAATCCTGCAGAACCATTCCGTCCATTCAGCCTCTTCGGACTCCGGGTGACGCTGGTTCCGGTGAATCATCCGCCTGTTGAGACATATGGTCTTGTCCTGACTGATGGAAAGGCAAAAATTGCATTCACTTCTGATTCAAATGCAGATATCCCGCAGGAGACACTCTCGTTCTTTTCCAAAGCCGATCTCCTTTTCGTTGACGCACTGGTCCCGCCATCTATTCAAATCCCCAAGCACATGAACTATAACGAGGCCTGTGCTCTTGCAAAAAGACTCATGGTCGGGGATTTCAGATGTGTTCATATGAGCCACACCATACCCTGGGATCTCCCTCACACGGGGAAAGATGGAGAGACATACTGTTTTTAAAAAAACTGGCTCCACAAAACAGCTCTCACCCCCCAGTGGATGCGTCAACACGGCAATGAGACCTTGATTGCGCTCAAATTTTCACTCGTTGGACTACGCATACCTATATACCAGTTCATCTCTCAATGATAGGTGGGATGAATATCAAAATTCTTGAGCTTGAGAAGAATAAGGCACGTCTGATTATTTCAGGTGAAGGGCATACGTTCATGAACACCCTTACTGAAGAGATCCTGACCGATCCCGGTGTTGATGTTGCCCGGTATCTGATCAAATTCCAGTTCTCTGATCCTGAACTGCTGGTCACCACAAAGGGGGACCGTGATCCGCTTGCCGCGATCAAGGATGCCTGCACCCGCTTGTCAGGGTATTGTACGGAACTGCTGGGGAAAATCCCGGAAAAGTAGCAGCTGCATAAAAAAATTATATCTGTTCTGTAAAAACAATTGAGCCAGATATCCGGGATATCCGTATTTTTACTTTTTGTCCCGGTTTTCCCCGAGGGATGTACATGATATACCGACCCATTCTCACGACCCCGTCTCCACGTTTACTGACCGACTGAACTTCAACGTCAAGTTCCTGTCCTTCCTGGAGATCACTTCCCACCGGCTCAGAACGTGCCTTCCTTTTCCGAACCGGCCGGTGCCCGCCACACGCGTCGCACCTGAGCAGGAGGACCCTGTCATCCTTCACAAGGCGGGTATCCGGTTTTCCGCATTCAGAGCAGATGACATAGTCATCAACATATCCCTTTACAAGGCCGTTAATCAGGGATGATTCGAACTTCCCGTTGAAGATAGCTCGTGTTCCGTCAATTTTTCCTGCCGTGCCAAGCTCACCAAGCAGATACTTCATGAGATGGTCCTGATCCCTGCGAACCACGTCGGCAATCTCTGCAAAATTTTCAAGAATTGTCGTTTTTCCTTCAATGTAAACTCTGGCATCAGGGACGGTGAACCGTTCTGTGGACTCACTCTGCTCGGTCACATTGGAATATGCCTTTTTGAGGAGTGCCTCGTATGGATCAACCATATTCCTATATATTCCCTCCAGGCCCGTAAAAACCCCACCATGCTACCTCTGCGCGATGGAACTTTATGGTTTCAGAGAGAGAGCTCATCTATCACCATGTTGTCGGCCGCAGACCTTTCCACCATAAGAACTACCCTCAGACGGGAACCTACCGATGTCGAACTCGCATGCTTCGAAAATCTTTGGAGTGAACACTGCAGTTACCGATCAACAAAGCGCCTGTTAAAAACGCTCCCGACCAGCGGCGCCGATGTCATACTCGGCCCAGGTGATGATGCAGCGATTGTCCGTTTCAGCGAAAGGACAGCGCTTGCCATCTCAATGGAGAGTCATAATCACCCGAGTTACGTTGATCCCCATGATGGTGCGGCGACCGGGGTGGGAGGCATCGTTCGTGATGTCCTCTCGATGGGCGCTCGGCCTATCGCGCTGATGGACCCGCTCTATTTCGGACCGCTCGACAGGGAAAAGAACAGGTACCTCCTTGAACACGTGGTGGAAGGGATAGGGGGATATGGGAATTGTATCGGGGTTCCTGTTGTGCGGGGAGACCTCGCTTTCGACAGCAGTTACAACGGCAATCCACTCGTCAATGTGGTCTGTGTGGGTATTGTCCATCCCGAACGTTTCATCACTGCGCGGGTAAAACAGCCGGGAAATCACCTCGTTCTCATAGGCGCATCGACAGGGAGGGATGGTCTTGGAGGAGCATCATTTGCTTCCAGGGATTTGTCTGAAGATTCAGAAGCTGAGGACCGCCCGAGTGTCCAGATAGGGGATCCGTTCACGGAAAAGCTGCTCATTGAGGCCATTCTCGAGATGGCAGAGACGGGGAAGATCTTTTCCTGCCGAGATCTCGGGGCCGCCGGGCTTGCCGGGGCTTCCAGCGAGATGTGCAGCACGTTTGGCGGTCTGATCCATGCTGATCGTGTACACCAGCGCGAACCTAATATGCGTCCGGTTGAGATCATGCTTGCCGAATCGCAGGAACGAATGCTTATTGAGGTGGCGCCATCGGATGCATCCCTGATGGGCAGCATTGCCGAGAAATACGATCTCAAATGGAGCGATATCGGGGAGGTGATCGCTGAACCCCGTTATATCGTGAAATTCCATGGGAAAACGGTCGCTGATATCCCGATCCTCTTCCTCTGCAGCGATGCCCCGGAATGTAACTGGGAAAGCCAGCCCTATAACGCAGTGGAACCATTTACCCCCCCTTCAGGAACGTTGGACGATCTCCTCCTCAAGGTTCTCTCCTATCCGGAAGTTGCATCCCGGGCCTGGGTAGTCGAACAATATGATCATGATGTTCAGGTAAGGACGATCTCTCTTTTCCACGATGCAGCCCTGTTACGTCTCGGAGGAGAATCCCTTGGTCTTGCTTTCTCCTGCGGATGCAACCCTCGACAGATATTCCTCTCCCCCTATAGCGGTACTGCAAATGCGGTATACGAGAATGCAGCAAACCTTGCATGTATCGGGGCCGATCCGCTCTGTATCGTGAACTGCCTGAACTTTGCGAGCCCGGTCCATGCCGATATCTACTGGCAGCTCTCTGAATGTGTGAAAGGGATGGGAGATATGGCCCGCAGTATCGGGGTCCCTGTAGTAGGAGGAAATGTCTCCCTTTACAACGAGAGCGATGAGATGTTAACCCGGATAAAACCAACCCCGTCGATTGGAATGGTTGGCCGGGTCCCTGTTACCCGTGCCGTGAAACCTGAACCCGGGATGGGGCTGGCAGTCTGCGGGCAGGAAGGAGCCCATTTTGGAGGATCGGTTCTCGATGCGATCCTTTCCTGCGGCGGAACGCCGCCTCCAAAAGCTGAACATTCTGTTCTGAAGGTCATCCGCTCATTATCCGCTTCTGACAAGAGTATTGCAGTAACTGATATCTCTCAGGGGGGTCTCGCTGCCGCACTTGCAACGTTTTTGCCAGGAGCGCGGGTGAGACTTGAAGGTCCTGCACTTCCCGCACTCCTTTCAGAGACATATGGCAGGTTTCTGATAGCGTATAAAAGCGAATCCTCACTGGAGGATCTCGACTGCAGAATAATCGGGGAGGTTACCTCCGAAGGACTCGAAATCCGGCATCCCGGGGGAATCTGCAGCCTCTCAAAAGATCAGCTCGAGTTTGCTCTTTCATCCTTTACCCGTAGTATGAAGGGTTAGATATTTTGGCGAGATGAATCGGAGAGGTAAAGGGCCCTGTTCCCAAACTGCCGGGGGGGTGTCCTTTTTCCCCCGATCTTGACCAATCCTGATGAAGATTTTCCTTATCCTTGAGTCCCTGAATAAGTCAAACCTACCAGGAAGGCGATGATCCGTTCATACTCTCTGGATTTTTGGAAACAAGACTAATGCAGGTAAGCAGCTGAAGGGTTGTTTTGCATCGGCATACTCCCTTGAAATAAGTTACCGCACCCAAAATATCTCAAAAAGTGAACGGAAGGATTTGGATTACTTCTTCTGAAACTGGGGCATAAGGGAGCGGACTTCCTTTCCCACCTCTTCAATGAGGTGCTCTTCGTCCTCTTTTGTGAGCGCGTTGAAGACCGGCCTGTTGACCATGTTTTCAAGCATCCATTCGCGGGCGAACTCCCCTGTCTGGATTTCCCGCAGGATCTCCTGCATGGCGAGGTAGCTTTCTGGGCCGATAACCCGTGGACCGCGGGTGAGATCTCCATATTGTGCAGTATTCGAGATCGAATTCCGCATCTTCGTAAAGCCTCCTTCGTAAATGAGATCAACAATCAGCTTGGTCTCGTGGAGTACCTCCAGATACGCCATCTCAGGTGCATAGCCCGCCTCGACAAGGGTTTCAAACCCGGCCTTGATAAGGGAGGTCATCCCACCGCAGAGCACCGCCTGTTCTCCGAACAGGTCCGTTTCAGTCTCTTCGCGGAAGCTCGTTTCCAGTACTACTGCGCGGGTTGCGCCAATCCCTTTCGCATATCCAAGGGCAATTTCCTGGGCATGGCCTGAATAGTTCTGATGAACTGCGATAAGTGCCGGGACGCCTTTTCCTTCCTCGTACATCCTCCGTACCAGAGCGCCGGGCCCTTTTGGTGCCACCATGATAACATCAACATCGGGAGGAGGAACGATCTGTCCGAAATGAATATTGAATCCATGGGAGAACATCAGGCATTTGCCGGTCGTCATATGGGGCTTAATCTCATTTTTGTATACCCCCCCCTGGTTTTCATCGGGGAGCAGTATCTGGATGACCTGTGCCGTTTTCACCGCTTCGGACACCGGATACACCCTGAAACCATCGGCCTTGGCAAGATCCCAGCTCTTTCCCTGTCGGAGCCCTATGATGACGTCGAGGCCACTGTCCTTCAGGTTCAGTGCCTGTCCTCTCCCCTGCGATCCATAGCCGATAACTGCGATACGTTTTCCATCGAAAACCGAAAGGTCAGCATCGGATTCATAAAATTTCTTAATCATACTACGTCCAAGAGATATCGCTAACAGAGCACTTAAATATTATATAAAAAAATTACATTTCACACCCTGTCCAAAATACAATGAGCGGGAGCGATGCAATATTCACGAACTAAAGAGTGCGAAGATGGGTCGAGATTTGCCAGACATCCAGTCAACAACACCGGCAGTCCGTATCAACCTCACCCGTGTTGGCGTGAAGAATGTCAAGAAACTGGTTGAAGTTTCCCGGGGTGAGAAACGCCCGGTCATATTCATTTCCAATTTTGATGTTTTTGTTGATCTTCCGGGAAGTCTGAAAGGAGCGAACCTTTCGAGGAATTTTGAAGTTATTGACGAAGTTCTTCAGCAGGCAATCGATGGTGATGTTAAGGAGATCGAAGACCTCTGCAGCGTGGTGGCACGCAAACTGCTGGATCGTCATGAATATGCAGACAGGACGGAAGTCCTGATGAGGAGCCAGTTCATGGTCAAGCGGGAGACTCCGGTATCCCATACCAGTTGCCACGAAGTGGTGAAGGTCCATGCCCGTGCCGTTGCCAGGCGGACATTCCGTGATCCAATCGTCCGGAAGAGTATCGGTGCCGAAGTGACCGGTATGACGGCATGCCCCTGTGCACAGGATATCATGAAAGAGCGGGCGATCTATGTCCTGAAAGACCTGAACGTAGAGGATGAAAAGATAGATTCATTCCTTCGCGAAGTTCCCATGGCAACCCATAACCAGCGAGGCCGGGGATTCCTCTGTATAGAGATAGATGATGATCAGCACGTAAAACTGGAAAAGATCATCAAGATTCTGAAGGACTCGATGAGCACCAATATCTTTGAATTACTGAAACGGGGTGATGAGAGCTATGTCGTTCTGAACGCCCATAAGAATCCCCGGTTTGTCGAGGACTGTGTGAGAGAAGTAGCAAAGAAAGTGCTCGCTGAATTCAGGGATCTCCCGGGTGATTCTCTCATTACCATCAAGCAGACAAACGAAGAGAGTATCCACCAGCATGATGCCTACGCAGAGCGCAGGGCAACAATGGCAGAGCTTTACGTCGAATTGAATGGGGAACAGAAATGAATCAACTCTCGCTATAGGTGCCATCAATAATTTTTTCTGACACGGTGAGGTTGTGAATTTTCAAAAATCCCGTTCCGCTGCTGATTACCATTTCAGCAATATAATTTCCATATAAAATTAACTATTTTGGCATTTGAAGGCCATTTCAGACTGGAATACGACACAGCTGATATATACAGGAGTGAATCTATTGTAGATGAACGTACTCTGTACGGTCATTCATCCATTGAGATGAGTTGTGTGGATTAACACCAGTACCGCAAAAAACGAACAACACAATAATATGAGGCGATACTATTGTCAAAAATTGTAGAGATTTCCCCAACCACAAGGCATGAGGGGCACTCAAAGCTCGTCCTCAAAGTGGACGATGCGGGCATCATTGAGCGTGGTGACTGGCTCTCCATTACCCCTGTACGGGGTGTGGAGAAGCTTGCCATTGGCAAGACCATGGACCAGGTGCCAAAGATCGCATCACGCGTCTGTGGTATCTGTCCGATTGCCCATACGCTTGCCGGAATTGAGTCGATGGAAGGCTCAATCCGGTGCGAGATCCCGAAGGATGCCAAGCTTCTCCGTATCGTGCTGCAGTGTGCCAACCGGCTCCACAGCACTGCGCTGCACAACATCCTGATCCTGCCCGATTTCTATATTCCTGGCACAGACAAGAAGATCAATCCGTTCACCCCCGAGGAACCAGTCCGGAGTGTCGCAAAACGGATCCAGAGACTCAGGGAGATAGGCCAGACGATCGGCGAAATCGCCGGCGGTGAGGCAGTCCACCCGAGTAATCCCCGTGTCGGTGGAATGTACAAGGCTTGTACCCCGCGTGCAAAGAGCAAGATGTACGATCTTGCAAAGGAAGGCCTGGTTCTTGCCCACGAGCAGATGGATTTCATGATTGCCGTGATCAGGAATATGCAGAAGCGAGACTGGACAGAGGTCGGCGGAAAACAGATCCCGCTGCCTAAGACCCTCGGATACCACAACCAGGGCTACATGGCAGCAGATCCGATGTACGGCAGCTCAAACCTCGACGAGAACCCCGGCTGGGATCCCAAGCGCTGGACTGATGTAAGGCCATGGGACTGGTACATGGGTGAGGGAGAAGTCAGCCTGGCAGACCCGAGCTACCCGATTGGCGGTACTTCTCCAGTCGGGACGAAAGTCAACCCTCAGATGGAAGCCTGCACCGGTGTCCCGCTGTACGACGGCGCCCCAGTCGAGGTAGGGCCACGGGCAAGACTGGTCAAATTCAAAAACTATGACGAGAAGGGAACCTGGGGCCAGCATATCGCACGCCAGCTCGAGTACACTGACTGTCTCTATACTATCATCAATGCCCTTGATGAGTACAACCCTTCAGGAAAGATCCTTGCAGATCCCATTCCCCAGGGAGATGGTTCTATGGGCTGGGCAGCGAATGAGGCCCCCCGTGGCACTGATGTTCACCTCGCAAAGGTTAAGGATGGCCGTGTGCTCTGGTACGAGATGCTCGTTCCGACCACCTGGAACTTCCCTACCTGCAGCCGTGCACTGGCAGGTGCGCCGTGGCAGGTTGCCGAGATGGTGGTACGCGGTTATGATCCGTGCGTCTCATGTGCTACCCACATGATTGTCATTGATGAAGACAAGAGGATAGTTGCCCAGAAACTCATCCAGTGAGTGTAACCCCATGCTGTTTCCGGAAATTGTGGTTGCAGGGTGCGGGAATCCGCTCTTTGCTGATGACGGGTTTGGCCCCGCCGTAGCAGAAGAATTAGGCTGCCTCGAACTCCCCGATACAATAAAGGTCATTGACGCCGGACTCGGCGGACCTCACTTTATTTTTACCCTGATTGATCCCGAGCATACAAAACGGCTCATCATCATTGATATTGCCGATTTTGGTGCAGAACCAGGTGAGATCAGGGACTTTTCGGTCGAGGATCTGCCTGCGGGGAGCTACCGGGATATCCATTCGTGGGATCTCACCGAGCCGCTCCAGCGCCTGAAAGATTCAATCGATATCACGGTTATCGGATGCCAGCCACGAAGGGTTACCGCCCCCGAGTTCGAACTGGGGCTCACTGATGAAGTACAAAAGGCAATCCCAAGAACTGTCCGTCATGTATTGGAATTAATAGGGGTGGACTATGGGATGGCTATCAAGAATCTTCGGAACGAAGGACAACAGCAAAAAATCGGAAGAGAGCCCTGTTCCGGTGAAAGCTGATGTTGAAAAAAAGGCAGAAGTTTTACAAAAGGAGGATAAGCCTGTGGCAGACAAGATAAAAGTTGGCCATGTACACATGAGTGGATGTACAGGCTGCCTTGTATCCTTAGCAGACAATTACGGAGGATTGCTCACAATCCTTGACAGATATGCTGACCTGGTCTATGGCCTGACCCTTGCAGACGTTCGCCACATCCCCAAGATGGATGTTGCGCTTGTCGAAGGGTCGGTCTGCATCCAGGACAAGATTTCAGTTGATGAGATTAAAGAGACACGCGAGAAAGCAGCAGTTGTTGTTGCTGTTGGGGGATGTGCCTGTTATGGTAATATCACCAGGTTCAGCCGTGGCGGCCAGCCCAACCAGCCGCAGCATGAATCATTCCTTCCCGTGGGCGACCTGATCAAGGTGGATGTGTATATCCCCGGATGTGCACCGACCCCCCAGTTGATCAGGAACGTCTGTGTGATGGCATACCTGCTCCTCAAGGGGAACAAGGACCAGCAGGAACTTGCCAAGAAGTATCTGACCCCGCTCATGCAGCTTGCAGAGCGTGGCACAGAGGCATGCGGGTGCGACCTGATGTACGATGTCATCAACCAGGGGCTCTGTATGGGATGCGGGAGTTGTGCTGCAGCCTGTCCTGTCAGGGCTATCACCCATGAATATGGAAAGCCCAACGTGAACCGCGAGATGTGCATCAAGTGCGGTGCCTGCTATGCCCAGTGCCCGCGGAGCTTCTTCAACTTCGATGTCATTACCGGATTCGAGGGGATACTGGAAACCATTGATGGAGCTCTCAAGTGAGGTGAACATGATGGGAACTGAACTCGGTAATTATAAACTCTGTGTATCAGCACGCAGCACTGACAAGGAGATCCTGAAGAAGGCTCAGGATGGGGGTATCGTAACCCAGCTCTTCGCGTATGCCCTCGAAGAAGGGATCATTGATGGCGCGATCGTCAGCGGACCCGGTGACGAGCCCTGGAGGCCACGCCCATTTGTTGCTACTTCCGTGGAAGAACTGATGAAGTCAAGGGGAACCCGGTATAACATCAGCCCCAACGTCTCCTTCATCAAGGAGGCAACACGGAGCTATGGTCTCGACAGGATCGGCATCGTCGGAACCCCCTGCCAGATGCAGGCGGTCCGGAAAGGCCAGCTCTACCCAGCCGGTCTTCGTGATGTCCCTGACAAGATTGCCCTTGCAATTGGCATCTTTTGCATGGAAAACTTCCCCTACCAGAGTATCAAGCAACTTGTTGAAGACCATGCGGCGATGAAACTCGAATCTGTCAAGAAGATGGAGATCGGGAAAGGAAAGTTCTGGGTATACGGCGAGCGCGGACAGGTGGTCCAGCTGCCACTGAAGGTTACCCACAAATATGAACAGCCAGGCTGTCATGTCTGCCTCGATTACGTTGCAAATCTCGCTGATGTCTCTACCGGGTCTGTCGGAAGCCCGGACGGCTGGAGCACGGTATTTGTGCGGACCAAGAAAGGCGATGACATCTGGACGAAAGCAATCGCTGCAGGATGCTTTGAGACAAAATCCATTGAGCAGGTGAAACCCGGGCTCGAGCTTGTCTCAAAACTGGCCAACGAGAAGATTACCAAGAACCAGAAGACCGTAGAAGAGCGGGCAAAGTTTGGCGTCAACAAGGCGCTCAGGAATCCCTACCTCAGCCCGAAATAATACTCCTAACACATTTTTTTTATCGGTAAGAAACCGATTTTTTTTGTTTGGTCCGATGTTCGTCCTTTTTCCCGGTTATCATGTAGGAGGTATCCGTCGCCCATGCGAGTTTGAAAAAGGGATGTGAGATATCCAGGAGAGAAAGTCTTCTGATCCCAGACAATAAAACCGCTCTCTCTTGAAAAGGAGCGGGAAGCCTTTTTTTATTTCCAGACATCAACCGGATTTATCATTGCATCGATCAAAAGATCAAAATCCATCGCCTTGATCCATCCCGCTTTCTCAAACATGTTCATAAAACAGATGCCGACGAGATGGGCACCGGGATGTTTCTCGACTGCCGACTTCACCTGTTCCATGGTAACGGGAACATTAGGCATCGAGAGTCCGCCCATCACCACTACTGCTTTCGGATTCACGATCTTCACTGTCCCTCCAGCCTGCATCCCAATATCAGGAACAAGTTTCATCTTTTGTGCTTTTGTCTCGTCAACATAGGGAACAAAGACCTGTTCAAGGTCCATGCTCCTGACCGCAAACGCGAGGAGCTCGACAAACGGTGTGCAGGTGCCCGGACAGCCATAATACACGATCTGATCACCGGCGGCGATCCCTTTTTTCTCCATATATTCCTTGAAAGGCCGCAGCATCCCGGGAACGCCCTGGAAAACATCTTTTTGTTTCATGACCATCACTGGTATTCCATTACCGGACCCACCGGCAGCCGGCCGGATTACCGGGAATGTAAATAGGGAGATTCTCCAATATTAAAGTAACATTTGTACAAGCGGGGATTTTAAGCGTGAAAAAAATTCTTGTCTGTTATTCAACCCGGTATGGCTCGACAGGTGAGATCGCCGGGATGATAGGAGAGGAGCTTGGTTCAACAGGATATGAGGTGATGGTTCAGCCCATAGCCAGAGTGAAGGATCCAGGCGAATACAATGCAGTTGTTATCGGGAGCCCGCTTTACATGGGAAAATGGCTCGCTGAAGCACGCGATTTTGTGAGCAGGTTTCGTCATTCTTTGGGAGAACGGCCTGTTGCTGTATTTTCCGTCGGCTACTCAATGAAAGACCGGACGAAGGAACATTTACAAAGCGGAGAAGATGCCCTCGAAGCCATACGGATATTCATCAATCCGATCAGTACCGGGTTTTTCCCGGGAAGGGTAGATCCGGACCTGATGTCTCCCGCCGATAAGGCAGTGGTAAGGCTTGGCGGGGTTACGCCGGGTGACTTCCGGGAAGAAGACCTGGTGAGAACCTGGGCTAAGACTCTCGCAGGAGCAATGTCAGAAGAAGTCAAGTAGAACAGGGGTTCGCACCCGTTTCAGGTCAGGTGGGATTCCTTCATGGGGGAGGCAGTGCAGTGTGCGAGGTCGGAGTGCTATATGATCCTTCATCTATCGATTCTCTTTTATTCCGGCGACGAATCTTGCAAGTGCTTCCCGTGCGTTTGAAGGATCTCTTGCAGAGATCTCATAGATATATCTGGTTTCAGGCAGTTCTCTTCTCACCATCGCCGGGCATGACTCTACCACATCACATTTGTTGAGCAGCAACCCGAGGGGGACGTGACTATCAACGAGATCATAATAGAGGCGCTTTGTGAAATCATCGACTGCACATGAACAATCTACTACAAGAAGAGCAGCATCCATCCCTTCCATGATGATCCTGCGGGCTAATTCAAACCGTTCCTGTCCGGGTGTGCCAAAAAGGTGAACCGTAAGGCCGTGCATCACCACTTTTCCATAGTCCAGGGCGACAGTGGTAGTGCCATCTCCACATTCCGTATCTATGTGACGGGATGTGGGATCAACTGCCTGAATAAACGTTGACTTTCCTGCATGAAAAGCCCCGAAGATCACAATCTTCAGCCGTGACACTTCCATCGGGGAGTAATGGAATCGATTTTTAAAAATTGTTTCGATCATCCCGCTTTACAAAGCAGCCTTCTCAGGGGAGGGGACCATTCTCGTTTCATCGGTTTTATTCCCTTTCAGAATCAAAACGTTAAGCAATGTCTGAATCTGATACGCACCCAGCTGGAAAACGAGTGACACTCGAGACCTCAATGGGCGAGATCATGCTCGAACTGTACGGAGATATGCCATTGACCGCAGGTAACTTCGAAAAACTGATTGCATCAGGATTCTACAACGGAATCATCTTCCACCGTGTCATCGATGGTTTCATGATACAGGGGGGCTGTCCCAGGGGAACCGGCACCGGGGGACCGGGTTACGTGATAAAGGATGAGTTTACTGCTGCCAACCAGAACAAACGGGGTACTATCTCAATGGCCAATGCCGGGCCCAATACCGGGGGAAGCCAGTTTTTTATCAATCTTGTCGACAACAATTACCTTGATAAAAATCATCCCGTCTTTGGAAAGGTCATACGTGGGATGGATGTTGTTGATAAGATCGGTAAAGTAAAAACCGACCGGAGTGACAGACCACTTTCAGCAGTCACTATCATAAAGGCATCAGTTCTTTGAAGGAGTACAAATAATTCTATTCTCCTTCTCGTCTTCTCGCAACGAAAAATTATCTGCCTTTGGCTCTCACCGTATTTTTTTTCCGGAATAAGACATCGAGATCGAACAACAATCCCGGCTTATCGATGACAGCGCCTCCTGAATAGTGAAGGAATGAGAGACATGCGTCTCCTTCCAACACGCGCACTCCTCTCACGGGAGAGGGTGGTAAGTCAGAAAAACGATTGAGGTAACGTGTTATCAGAAGATGAGAGCTATCGTAAAAAATAACTTGATTCCTTTGAGGGCACGAGCGTAAAAGGTGAAAATGCCGGATGCATTTTCATATAAAAAGGGCCAGGGGGGGTTCAGGCCAGATAATCAGACGGTGTCGGGATCTGTTCCTTGAGACCCTTTCGCTTCCGTATAGAGGTCACCACTTCTTTTACCATACCTGCAGGGACGATCTCAAATCCGGCAAACTCGGTACTCCACATCGCCCGGCCCTCAGTAGCAGACCTGATATCGCCGGCAAACCCGAAGAGCTCAGCGACCGGTGCCTTTCCGACCACGGTGATGGTGTCGCCCTCACTCTGCATATCAAAGACCTGCCCCCTCCTTCCCTGTATCTGGGAGGTCGCACTTCCCATCTGGTCGGTGGGAACGGTGATCTGGATTTTCTGGACAGGCTCAAGGAGCGAGTCTCCAGCGAGGAGAATTCCAGCCTTTATGGCACTTCGCACTGCCGGGATGACCTGCGCCGGACCCCTATGGATTGCATCCTCGTGAAGCTTCACATCGACAAGACGCATCTTGAGGTTCTGGACGGGCTCATCCGCAAGGGGGCCCCCGGCAAGGGCCTCATGAATACCTTCGATGATCAGTTCCATCGTCTCGTTGAGGTACTGGATACCCTTGGTCATGTCGATCAGCATGTTTGTCCCTTTGATATCCTTGACACTCTTTGCCTCGTCCTTATCCATTCCCGCCTTCATCAGAACATCACGCCGTTCCAAGGCCTGCTGGTTCATGGAAACCTCGCTATTCTTGATCAGGTCAACAATCTCCTGGGGCAGTGCTTCGATGTCAAAATAGAACCTGTTGTGCCGGTTTGGCGATTTTCCTTCGACCGCTTCCACCTTCTGGGTCACTGTTTCACGATAGACGACAATAGGTTCGGAAGTGATGATTTCAACACCCTTGTCCCTCTTGATACGCCCGGTGATGATCTCAAGGTGAAGTTCCCCCATCCCCGAGATGAGGTGCTCTCCAGTCTCTTCGTTGATGGTGATAACAAGGGTTGGGTCCTCTTTGGCCACCTGACGGAGCACTTCAACGAGCTTTGGCAGGTCCTTCATATTTTTGGCCTCGACTGCCACGGTCATGACCGGTTCACTATAGTGCTTGAGGGATTCGAAGGGGGTCATTTCCATGAGCGTAGTCACGGTGGATCCGACAATGGCATCCTTGAGACCGGTCACTGCTGCAATATTCCCGGCCACAATCTCATCGACCTCGACCCTTTTTGGTCCCATGAAGATACCGACCTGCTGGAGCCGGTTCTCTTTCATTGCCGAACCCATGACATAGAGACCATCACCCCGCTTGAGGCGCCCTGAGAAGAGACGACCTGTTGCAACTTCTCCTGCGTGGGGATCAAAGGAGATGTCAGTCACCATCAGGGCAACCGGCCCGTTCGGGTCACAACTGAGCATTGATTTTCCTTCCTTTGTCTCCTTGTCCCCGTGCCAGATCGCTCCGATACGTCGTTTCTGGGCATCTACGGGGTTTGGCAGGTGACGGACCACCATATCAAGTAAAACCTCGGAGAGGGGACTGTTCTTGGCAAGGTATTTCATATCCCCTGAACGGCACCGGTTGTATACCTCCTTGAAGGAGACCCCGCTCTTCTTCATGTACGGGACCGAGACCGCCCAGTTGTAGAGGGCGGAGCCGAATGCTACCGTTCCAAGTGAAGCGTCCAGTTTCCAGCCGTTTTTATAGGACTCTTCGTTCATGCCCTTGATCAGCTTGTTGACCTTGTCGATCACTTTTCCAAGCCGGATCTGCATCTCCATCTCGTCTACCTTGAGCTCGTTGATGAGACGATCAACTTTGTTGATGAAAAGGACCGGGCGGACCTGTTCCTTGAGCGCCTGCCTGAGCACCGTCTCGGTCTGGGGCATGGTACCCTCGACGGCATCGACGAGGACAACAGCCCCGTCCACCGCACGCATTGCACGGGTAACATCGCCACCGAAGTCAACATGTCCGGGGGTGTCAATCATGTTGATGAGATATTCCTGCCCGCCATACTCGTGCACCATTGATACGTTACTAGCATCTATGGTGATACCACGCGCCTGCTCTTCCTCATCGGAATCCATGAAGAGTTGCTTTCCGGCAAGCTCCTCACTGATGATCCCGGCACCGGCAAGCAGGTTGTCGGAAAGGGTGGTCTTCCCATGGTCAATATGCGCTACGATTCCGATATTCCGGATATGCTCCGGCTGGTTCATCAGCTCTTTTACACGGTCTATGGATTTCCTGCCTCGGGCCATAACAACACCACAAAAAAGGATTACTTATCGAGCGGACTTTGCTATTCGTTCGCGCTCTTCTTTTTTATTCACTGCAAAAGCCTTTACATCGCCTTTCGATGCTGCAATCAATTCATCAGCGAGACATGCGGCAACAGGTTTCTTGTTCTTGTGGGCAGCCTTGTACACCGCCTCTGATATGAAGTAGAGACCTGTATTCACACGCCTGATCGGGGCGGTATCAACGGATTTCGGAACGTTGATCCCTCCATATTTCAGCCGGACCGTCTCTTCCCTTGGGCCGGTATTGGCAATCGCCTCGACAAGGACCTGGACGGGGTTTTTCTTTGTCTTCTGGTGAACGATCTCGAACGCGTCACGTACGATACGGGTTGCTAGCTGTTTGTTTCCGGTATTCATCTCCGATTTCATGAGCCGGTTAATCAGCCGCTCCACAATCAGCATGTTCGCCTTGTTGAACTCCTGCCTGGTGAATTTCCCGGTCGTGTGAGGGACTATCACCGGATTCAGCCCTACATACCTGACCAGCCCGGGATCAGCTATCTGGACCTCAGAAAGATCCCACCGGTTGAAGAGAAGTCGTTGTCCTGCTTCGGTTTCTGCCATGCCGCTCACCTGCGTGGTTTCTCCTTCCTTCCAATCACCATTTCATGGAGGCAGACATTGTTCACTTTGGTCACAACATACCGGACACCCGGGATATCGCCCATTGACCTGCCGAGTCTCCCACCTATGCCTTCGATCTCAACCTCATCGTGCTCATCGATGAAGTTGATAGCCCCGTCCCCCACTGCAAAAGCGGTGACCTGACGGCCGTTCTTGATCAACTGCACCCGCACACATTTTCTGATTGCCGAGTTCGGCTGTTTTGCCTCAACACCGATCTTCTCGAGCACGATCCCGCGTGCCTGTGGTGCACCCTCAAGGGGGTCAGATTTTACATTGACACCAGAATGGCTCCGGACATATTTTGGATCACTCCACCGGAACTTCTTAGCGTCGCGAGTCAGCTTCCTTGCTGCGAACTTACCCTGTCCCATGCATTATCCTCATTGGTTTGGTCTCGACGATGTGGATACGCCCCACTGTGTTATATAAAATCGCGCGGAACGGTTTTATATGTTGTGGAGTCGCCAACCTGTGCCTGAATAGGTTATCCTGCATTGATAATAATATTATACCTGCTTTGGGTGTACCAATACTGATGAATTCCCGAATTTACAAGTCTGTTCATTTTGACGCAAGCCACCGGCTCATGCATTACCACGGGAAATGTGCGCATCTCCATGGTCACCGCTGGCATGTGGAAGTATGGCTTGAGGGAAAAGTGGATGACACCACCGGGATCCTTGTTGACTACAATACTATCAAGTCAATAATAGAGCGTTTCGACCACCAGACCATCCTTAACCAGGATGACCCGATGGTATCCTGCATCAGCCAGTTTCAGCCGGTCGTCACAACCAACGGCGATCCTACGAGCGAGCGTCTTGCAGGATTACTCAGGGATACCATCGATGCAGAATGCAGAGACTCAGGGTTAGTTGCACATGTCGTGAGGATACGGGTCTGGGAATCCGAAACCTGCTTTGCTGAGCTGAGACATGAAGATCATTGAGATGTTCAGGAGCATCCAGGGTGAGGGCAGCTCGCAAGGCTATCCCACAATATTTCTTCGGTTGGCCGGCTGTAACCTGAACTGTATCTGGTGTGATACCAGGTATGCCCGTGAAGGTGGTACTGATGTGTCCTGCGAAGAGATTATCCGGGAGATCGCTGAATTCCCCGGCAACCGCATCTGCATAACCGGGGGTGAACCTCTTCTGCAGGGGGATCAACTCCTGCCTCTTCTCGCTATCCTTCACAAAAAAGGATACCAGATTGTCATCGAGACGAACGGAACAAGGGATTTCCGACCTTTCCAGCCGTATGCCTTGATCTGTATGGATATAAAATGCCCTTCTTCGGGAGAGAGGAGCGATCTCTCCCTCCTTGATCATATCTCTGAACAGGACAGTGTCAAGTTCGTGGTCGGTGATAGTGACGATTGCAGGTATGCTGAAGAGGTCCTCACCACTCATCCGATCCGGGGCGAGATATTCTTCTCGCCTGTTCACGGAGCGGATTATGGTGCGGTCGCAGAGTACATCATGAAGCGGAACCTTCCAGGACGGATACAACTGCAGTTGCATAAAATAATAGGGGTAAGATGATGAAGGCGGTCTGTTTGTTATCAGGGGGTATGGATTCAGCAACCCTTGTTTATTATGCCCGCGAGCAGGGATATCAGGTCTCCTGCCTCCACTTCAACTATGGCCAGCGAACTGAGCGAAAAGAGAGGATTTCGGCCCATACGATCGCTACGCTGGTCGGTGCAGAAGAATTTTTAGAAGTTGACCTGAACTACCTGACCCGGTTCGGCGGAAGCAGCCTCACTGACCGCAGCCTCACTGTTGATACGTTTCAGGAAGACCGCACGGAGATCCCGAACACCTATGTACCGTTCCGTAACGCAAATCTTCTTTCAATAGCGACCAGTTTTGCTGAAGCCAGGGGTGCCGGGGCCATCTTCATTGGAGTCCAGTCCCAGGATTACAGCGGGTATCCCGATTGCCGCCCGCAATTCATTGAGGCTTTTCAACGGTTGATCGATGTCGGGACAAGGGACGGGACATCCATCCGGATAACGGCACCCTTCATCTCCATGACAAAGAGCGAGATACTTGCGATCGGTACACGCATGAACGTCCCCTATGAACATACCTGGTCATGTTACCAGAATGAGGATCGGGCATGCGGTGTCTGCGGATCCTGTCATTTCAGGAGGGCTGCTTTTGAATCGCTCGGTCTTTGTGATCCCATCACCTATGAGGAGGACTGATGATGGAGCTCTATAAGGGAACCAGGTTATCGGTAGAGCGAATAAAAGTCCGCCTCCCGAATGGCCAGGAGAGAGACCGGGTGGTGGTTCACCCGGGAGATGCAATAGCGGTCCTCCCTGTCAGAGCGGATATGAGCTGCTACCTGATCCGGCAGTTCCGTTATCCAATAGGCACTTCAATTCTTGAAGCTCCGGCAGGGACGCTTAATCCCGGAGAAAAGCCGGAGGAGGCCGCGTACCGGGAATTGATCGAAGAGACCGGTTTCCAGGCTGCCACGCTTATCCCAAGGGGCTTTCTCTACACCACTCCCGGATTCAGCGATGAACGGATATTCCTCTTTGAAGCCCATGATCTTTCTCCATCCTGTCTTTATGAGAAGGACGAAGACGAACAGATCGAAGTGATTCGGCTCACTCTTTCAGACATCCCTCCAATGATACAGGATGGCCGGATTTCGGATGCAAAGACTATAGCCCTGGTCTACCGTTGTCTCGGCCCGGGTGCTATATGATCGATTCCTTTTTCACCTGCTTTCAGCCGGGCGCAATTTTATGGGTACAGGGACTGAATAAAGATAAGCTTTTGAGCACCGGTGAGACCTGAAATGGCAGAAGAAGCCGAGATGGATAACGCGCGGCGACGATATGAATTTAAGAAAACCCTGGAGAAGCTGCAGGCAAAACAAGGGAGTGGAACAGAGCTTATCTCGCTCTATATCCCTCCCGACAAGCAGATCTATGATGTCACCGCTCAGCTCAGGGACGAATTCGGGCAATGTGCAAACATCAAGAGCAAACAGACCCGCACCAATGTCCAGAGTGCCATCTCCTCAATCCTCTCACGTCTGAAATATTATAAGAATCCTCCCTCCAATGGGATGGCGGTGTTCTGCGGCACCATACAGACGGGAGGAGACCGCTCCGACCTCGAATGCACGATCATTGAACCGCCTGAACCCCTCAACCTTTACATATACCGATGCAGTTCGAATTTCGAGCTCGAGCCCTTAAAGCAGATGTTAGAGGAGAAGATGGTGTACGGGCTCCTTGTTCTCGACAGGCGTGAGGCATATTGGGGATTCTTACGGGGCAACCGCATCGAGCCGATCGGAGGAGTCACGTCAACCGTTCCGGGAAAGCAGAGGAAAGGAGGTCAGTCGAGTGCCAGGTTCCAGCGACTCCGTGAGATTGCGATTGATGAATTCTATACCAAGATTGGCGAGCGGGCCAGTGCAATTTTTCTCGCAGAGAAGGATTTCTTCGAGCGGTTCCAGGGTGTGCTGATCGGTGGACCAAGTCCTACAAAGGAAGAGTTCGAGGCGGGAAAATACCTTCACCATGAGATACAGAAACGGATCATCGGACTCTTTGATGTGGCGTACACAAACGAGGATGGCTTGTCTGAGCTGGTGGATGCTGCAAAAGATGCTCTCAAAGGACAGGAAGTCGTAAAAGAGAAGGAGGTGATGGAGCGTTTCTTAAAGGAGCTGGTGAAAGATGCCGGGCTTGCCTCATACGGTGAAGAGAGCGTCAGGCAGAACCTCGAGCTCGGTTCTGTCGATGTCCTGCTCCTCTCAAGCCGCCTTCGGAAATCAAGGGTCAAGATCACCTGCCAGAGTTGTGGCCATTCTGAAGAGAGGACGGTTTCCCTTGAACCTGGCAAAACGGTTGAAGATATTCTCACCCATTCGTGCCGGTTATGCACCGCACCGCTGATTGTTGAATCTGAAGTTGATATTGTTGAAGAACTAACGAACCTCGCTGATCAGACCAGCACCAGGGTGGAGATCATCTCCGATGATTTTGAAGAAGGGGCAATCCTGTACAACGCGTTTGGCGGAATTGCTGCAATTCTTCGGTACAGGACGGGATCATAATGTATCTTGAAATCTATGAGACAATTGAGCGGGCTCTTGCCGCGGCAACCGGAATACCTCACCCCACCCTGACCGATGGCGGGATCCATGCGGATTTTGCCACGGCCATCTCATTTGAAAGGGCCAAGGCACTCCACCGTCCGCCCGTCCAGATAGCAGAGGAGATCGCAACAGCACTCCGGGCGGATTCGTCCCTTGAAGGGATCACCATTGAGACCAAAGGACCCTATATCAACTTTCAGACGGGTCCGGCGTTTCTCAAGTCATCGGTTGAAGCCGCACTCCAGCCTGCCTATGGCACGCTTTTGATGAAAGGAGGCCGGGTTGTGCTTGAACATACCAGTGCAAATCCGAACGGGCCTCTCCATGTCGGTCATATCAGGAATACTATTATTGGAGATACCCTTGCACGGCTGTTCCGGAAAGCCGGCTACCGGGTCGAGGTCCAGTATTACGTGAATGACATGGGCCGGCAGATTGCCATTGTCGCATGGGGATTTTCACACCTTGATGGAGCACGAAAGGATGGGGAGAAAGGGGACCATCATGTCGCTCGCGTTTATATTGCGGCAAATCGTGAAATAGAAAGAGATCCAGGGATCGTACCTGAGATCGACCTCCTGATGCAGCAGGTTGAGAAGGGGGATCCCAAGACAGAGGTATTGTTCAGGAATGCAGTCTC
Source organism: Methanomicrobiales archaeon (assembly GCA_012516785.1). Classification (GTDB taxonomy): domain Archaea; phylum Halobacteriota; class Methanomicrobia; order Methanomicrobiales; family Methanospirillaceae; genus UBA9949. Next base: position 58,982 of record JAAYWH010000104.1, on the reverse strand, counting down.
CGAATGTCTCGAAGGCTTCAAGGTTACCCTGGCGCTCCTCTCTGCCCGGCATGATCGGTTTGTCTGGGAGAGCGACTTTGTCAGGAACGGGGATACGGAACGCCTTCTCAATAGGGTGAGAAGGATGGAGGAATGTCACGAAGACGGAAAACTGTGGCTCGATCTTTCGAACGAAGGTTTCGAAAAGGAGTATATCCTCCGGCGAAGTGACGGTACCTCGGTCTACGCTGCACGGGATCTCGCATACCATATTTGGAAGGGAAGAAACTTCGACCGTTTGATCGATGTTCTCGGGGCTGATCACAAGCTGATAGGGGCACAGCTCATCGCGACGCTCAAACTAATCGGGGAGAAAGCACCTGAGATCGTGCACTTTGAATTTGTCTCCCTCCCGGAAGGATCCATGAGCACCCGGGCGGGGAAGTTCGTGTCTGCAGATGAACTTATCGAAGAGGTGACACGAAGGGCATATGAGGAAGTCACGTTACGCAGGGATGATCTTGACGAGAACACAAAACAGGAGATAGCCCGCTCGGTTGCCATCGCTGCAATCCGTTACGACATCGTGAAAATATCCCCCGAGAAGAGCACCGTGTTCAACTGGAAAGAGGCCCTCGATTTTGAGCGCCAGAGTGGTCCATATATCCAGTATGCCCATGCACGGGCTTGCAGCATTCTCGATAAAGCAGGTGGATTCGACCCGGCATTTGAGTTCACCATGGAGAGCGAGATCGCGCTTGCCAAGCATATCGCAAAATTCCCCTTTGTGATCAGGAATGCAGTACAGGACTTAAAACCACATCTCGTTGCCACTTACGCAAGGGAACTTGCAGATTTGTTCAATGTCTTCTACCAGTTTGAACCTGTGCTGAAGAGCAAGGGAGGTACGAGGCAGAGCAGACTCACGCTGGTGAAAGCAACGAAAAACACGCTCGCGGAAACACTCGGGACACTTGGTATCGATGCTCTCGTCACCATGTAAAGCACTCCGCAGTCAAGGGTATCAGTTCTTCTCACCCGAATCATCTGCAGCCGTCAAGCCTTGTCTCTGGTGTAAAAAGGCACTGAAGGGGGGAGAGCAATGTTACAAGCACCAGTTTTACGGTATAGAGAGCCATCGGTGCATCCAGATGACCCCCACCCTCCGATGCAATCACCGGTGTCTTTTCTGCTGGCGATCATTTGAGCATGAATATCCGGGCGAAAGGGAATGCACCCCTGAAGAGATCCTCGCGGGCCTCTACGATCTCCAGAAAAGAGCCCTTTCAGGATACAAGGTCTCACCCTATGTCACCAGTGAGCGTTTTGCAGAAGCCCTCAGGCCGGCCCATGTCGCTATCTCCCTTTCAGGGGAACCCACCCTCTATTCACACCTTCCCGAACTGATCGATCTGCTGAAGGATAGGGGATTTACCACGTTTCTGGTGAGTAACGGAACAAACCCGGATATGCTTTCGCGATGTCTTCCCTACCAGACCTATGTCTCCCTTCCCGCACCGGATAAAGAGACGTATCTCAGCATCTGCAGGCCCGCAGCGGACTACTGGGATCAGATCTGCAGGAGCCTGACCCTGCTCTCATCAAGGAGGTCAGCCGTCAGGGTGACGTTGGTCCGGGGTCTCAACGATCACAGTCCAGAAAAGTATGCCGCACTGTTTGAGAAGTCAGACGCCCGATATATCGAAATAAAGGGATATATGTATCTTGGATACAGTAGAAAACGATTGAGCAGGGAGCATATGCCAGCCCATGCATACATAAAAGAGTTTGCGGAGAGGATCGCGGAGTACGGTAACTATCGGATCACTAATGAGAATGCCCCGAGCAGGGTAGTCCTCATGGAGAACACAGCATGAGATTCAACCCGGAAGAATACCGGAAAGCCGCGAGGGATCATTTCGAACAGGCCTGGCACAAGGGTCCTCTTGTCGTTACTCCTCCAGGCCGAGAGCAGGAGTATCCACGACTGCAGTATCGGAAGGCGTTGCCCCACCCTATCTTTGAGATGGTGGGCCGTCTCAGGGAGACCTATCTCCTTCTGGGATTCGAGGAGGCCTGCAATCCTATCATCGTAGAGGAGCAGGAAGTGTACCGCCAGTTTGGCCCGGAAGCCAGTGCAGTGCTCGACCGAGTATTTTACCTGGGAGGACTCGAGCGGCCGAATCAGGGTATAGGGAAATCAGAACTCGACGGAATTGCTGCCATAACGGGAAAGAAGGTGAGCGCGGAGGAGGAAGATCGTCTCCGCGAGCTTCTTCAGTCATATAAAAAATCCGTTATCGACGGCGATGATCTTATTCATGCCACATCCCGTGCGCTTGGAATCGATGATGGAGCAACCGTAGAGATCTATGAGAAAGTGTTCTCCGCATTCAGATCACTGGAGCCTCGGTCCTCCCGAAATACCCTCCGGAGCCATATGACAAGCGGCTGGTTCATGACGCTCTCGCATATCTGGGAGAAGCGCCCGCTTCCTCTCCGGCTGTTCTCAATAGATCGCTGTTTTCGACGGGAGCAGGAAGAGGGTCCGACCAGGCTGATGAGTTACCATTCTGCATCGTGTGTCATCGCAGGGGAGGACGTGACAATCGAGGATGGGAAAGCAGTGAGCAGAGCGCTCCTCTCTTCATTTGGTTACACCGATTTCCGGTTCCAGCCTGATGAAAAACGATCGAAATATTATATGCCAGGTTCCCAGACCGAGGTGTATGCCCGCCATCCGGTCCATGACTGGGTCGAGGTGGCTACTTTCGGGATGTATTCGCCTTCGGCACTGGGCGAATACGGTATAGGTATCCCGGTGATGAATCTCGGCCTGGGGGTTGAGCGGCTCGCAATGATTGCCTACCAGTCAGATGACGTAAGGAGACTCACATTCCCCCAGTTCTTCCCCATCGTTCTGACCGATTTTGAGATCGCGCGTGCAATATCATTCAGGGAAGAACCGAAAAGCCCTTTCGGAAAAAACCTCGCCCGTTCCATCATATCAGCTGCCGAATCTCATGGAACAGAACCGGGCCCCTGTTCGTTTGTGGCATCGGAAGGTGAGATCGAAGGGAGACCTGTTCGTGTATATGTGGAGGAGCCGGAAAGCGGCACAAGACTGCTCGGACCAGCATGCATGAACAGGATCTATGTTCTTTCCGGATCAGTGATGGGAGTACCTGACACTGAGAAATGGAAGGAAGTCCGCGAGGCGGGGGTGGATTCCGGGATTACCTACCTGGCTGCAACGGCAGCTCTTGCCGCGGCACGAATTGAAGAGGGAGCCCGTTGCGGGCAGCCTGTCACGGTCCAGGTAAAAATGGCAAAGCTGCCGAGCGATATCAACATCAGGATTGAAGATTATGCCATGAGGTATATCACCGACCAGAAGAAAAAAGTGGATCTCCGGGGACCCGTCTTCTTCACCGTACGTTCTGAACTTGTGACCTGATACCCGGTTATCGTTCACCCACCCCTTTCACAGGTCGCAATTGCCCCTCCATTTTTGCAGGACTCGTTCGAAGGATATTTAGAATTTTTCCTTCATTCATGAGAATAATGCAATACTATCGTAATAATTCAGCATCATTTAACCCCCAAGGGGAAGGATCTGATAATAAATTCCCAAAGAATTCACCGGAATTCGAAGAGAGTGTGCCCGGAGAAAAGGGGGGGAGCCCCGGGGAATTCTCTTCAGGGTCTTTAGGACTGCAGAGGGGGAGGGGGGAGCCCACACTCCTTGACTGGGCTTTTCCCATTACCTCTCCATAGAGTTCATCAGCAAGGGGATTCAAATAATACAGCCGTGCACTGTGAAAGTGCGATGAACTGCTCCGTGGCTCTGCCTTGATGCACAACAATGGATAGGAAAAACCATGCAGATACAGATTGCTGCAATAGGAAAGATCAGGGAGTCGTTCATCAGGGAGGGGATCAGTGTCTACGAGACACGTCTCTGTTCCGCGAACAAAATAACCTTTACCGATCTCCCGGAAGAACGAATACCTTCGAACAGCTCTGATACAGAAAAGCGGTTGGCGAAAGAGAGAGAGGGGAGGAAGCTGCTGGCCGCTGCACCAGATACTCACATATGTGTTGCACTTGATCCGGGAGGAACGATGCTCTCAAGCAGAGAACTGTCGGACTTGTTGGCGGAATGGGAATTGAAAGGGCGAGGGAAAATCTCGTTTTTTATCGGCGGAACATACGGGCTGTCTCCAGAAGTGATCAGCAATGCAGATCTTGTTCTCTCCCTTTCCCGGATGACACTGCCTCATGAGCTGGTCCGGCTCATGCTCATTGAACAGATCTATCGCGCTGAATGCATCAGGAGAGGGATTCCCTATCACAAATAGCAGCGGATACCTCAGGGAATAATTTCACACCCGTTAAAGCGGGTGTGGGAAAAATCTGCCATCTGGATCCGCCCTGATTCGATACATGTCCTGATCCGCGGAAGGATATCCGACATATCGCAGAAGAGAGCCTTCACTGCACTGCAGATAAGTTCTTTCTGTTCTGCTGACCAGGGTCGGATGACACTTGCATAGAGGCATCTCCCCCCACAAAAACCATAGATCTCACAGTCCGGACAGGGTTCACGTATTCCGACCTCCGGAAGGGAGCAGGGGTCAGCGGTCCTTATATGCCCTACATAATAATCACGCATACCGGTCATGATGGGACAGGGACCTATATGACCGTCGGTCATGATGGTATAGTTCGCATAGCCCGATCCACAGCGGAGCCGGGATGTTCTTCCGGTGAGCAGATCCTCGGTGGTCTGGAGAAAAGGGTACCACCGAGTTACCCGGCCCTCCTCCTCCATTATTTTCACCCAATCACCGGCCAGGCGTCTGATCCCAGGTTTATATGACTGCTCAAGCCATCCCAGGAAATCAAATATCCCGGGATTTCCGGAAAAATCGGCATCGATCTGCCAATGGATGGATGAAAAAGGACATTCATGGTTGAATGCCAGATGATGTACTGCAGATCGGATGTCAGTCTTCCGGGACACTGTCATCCGCGCTATCAGTTCCCCCTGATATCCTTCCGAGAGGAGTGTGTTGACCTGTGAGATGATCCTGCGATATGTCCCGCTTCCCCGGTAATAATCGGTGAGCGTCTCAGGTCCATCAATTGATACCAGAATAGTCTCCATTCGATTGAGATACTCCTGCCCAACAGTATCAAGGAGAAGCCCGTTGGTCTGGATCATGAACCGGGAGACGTGCGGTGCGTCGTCCATGATCTCCCTGATGAGGTCAGCCCTGATCAAAGGTTCACCGCCGTAAAAAGTGATACACGGCGATGGATCTCTCTCCAGAAAAGAATAGAGGTCGGTGAGGTCGTATGCCAGTTCTAACGGAAGATCCAAATCGATGCCGGAGACTCCCTCAAGCGGGAGAAACACCTCGGATTCATTTCCACGGCAGTAACGGCAGCAAAGATTGCACTCATCGGTCAGAATAAGATGATAGAACATGTAAAAACTCGTTCCCCGTGTATCAATGGCAGGGCGGCCTTAGACGGAGGAAAAATAGCGCAATGACAAGGGCTCCCAGAAGAACGGGTAATGACATGGAGAGGTTGGTCAGCCCAATATCTACTCCTTTCTCCTCGATAACAGGACTCGGAGTGGGGGGTGCACCTCGTGCCCGCAGGATCTCTTCCTCGGCATGTATCTTTCCCTGAATGGCGCGATCATATTTTGGATTGATGGTTAACGCGGTGGTATATGCTTCTAATGCTTCCTCATACCGTCCAAGCCTGTAGAAGGCTTCCCCTTTGTTGGTCCACAATTCTCCATCGAAACGTGCGTAATCAGGGTGTTTTCGTACTTCCTTTTCAGCAAGGCTGACAACTTCCTGATAGACACGCATTGCCTCAGCCGAAAAGCCGGCTTGCTGGAGACTGATGCCTTTTCGAAGCAGGGCATAGTGATCATTTGAATTCAGGCGAAGAGCCTGTTCATAGGCAAGAATTGCATCCTCATATTCCCCTAGTGCTGCAAGGGCATCCCCCTTATTATTCCATGCTTTCTGATTATAGGGATCGATGGCAAGTGATCGCTCAAATGCCTCAACCGCATCCTGGTATCTCCCGGTGTTCATATGGGCTACCCCAAGCTTGTTCCAGGCATTGCTGTTGTAGGGATCACTTGCAACCGCCGATTCATAGGCTTCCAGAGCGTCGTGGTACTCTTTCCGAAGGGTGAGATCATCTCCTTTCTGGATGAAGGTGGATGCAATTTCAGATGGTGAATCCCCCATCACCTGCACGGGGATCAGAAATGCTACCAGTATGCTGATTGCTGCTAGTGCAAGAACTGCAGTCACCCGTGAACTCCTGGAAGTATTATGCATATATGCTGGTATGATCTTTGTCTGTGGGATTATTAGAGTAGCGAAGGTGTAAGATACTACTCTGGATTTCACAACTGCAGAAGGAGTATATGCTTTCACAGGACCCTCTTTTTGCAATTGCCTAGGGGAATAATTAATAAAACCCCGAGAGGCGCTTTCATAGATTGTCACATACAGGGTAAACATCCAGAATTTTTTTTGCGGGAGAGCTCAAAATGAATGACAGTTCGTGACGAGAACGAAATAGAAAAAAGATATTTCCCTTACCAGGATTCGGGAAATGCCATGTTCGTGTAAATGTCCTCAAGCCGGGCTTTGTGCCCCCGCTCCATTGCTGCGAGGTCTGTGAAGAGATTTTTTTGTTCTGGATCAGTCTGGGCATCAGCGAGCTGGGTGTACATCTGCATTGCTTCAAGTTCTTTCTTGATAGCGAGTACAATCCCATCAAGGGGCTTTAAGTCAGCAGAGAGGGTGGGTGCCTTCACTGAATCGGCGATCTTATAGTCCTTCGATGCTGAAATTTTCAGTTTCTTCGGTTCCTTTGCGAGGAGATCCTGCAGGAATTCCCGGTGCTTGGTCTCATCACCGGCGAGGTCAGCAAAGATCTTTTTCAGGTAGGCGTCCTTCACCTTGTCGGAGATGGTCCGGTAATAGGTGTAAGATTCCACTTCCCGTTCGATTGCTTTTGATAAAATCGCTCTGTACTGTTCCGGAGTCATAACTCATTCAGCTCCTTATGATCAGGTATTGAAAATCGTCCTATTTAAAAGGATTGATTCTGAAACCATGACGAGTTGTCAAAATTTCGGAACAATCAATGCATTTTTCATTCTTTTTTGAGGGGGGGCATTTTTAATGTGATTCTGATAGTTAACACGATGAAGAGAACACTAAATGAATTGTCAGATGACCGATGATGACCCGATCATAAGGGTTGTAGAGTTATTCATATTCGAGGAAGGATTCACATTCGAGGAAGAACAGCCTGACAATATGGGCGGGGAACGATAAAGATGATAATTTCCTCGCCCTCCAAAAACGTAAATTGAGAGAATATACCTGAATGGGCTCGAGGAGATTCGAACTCCTGACCTCCGCCGTGTGAAGGCGACGTCATAACCAGCTAGACCACGAGCCCGCATGCATCGACCGGGAATTGAACCCGGGCTATAGGCTTGGAAGGCCTAAGTCATGCCACTAGACCATCGATGCAATCGCGCCATTCTATTTTGAGATACTTCCACTTATTCCTTTTGTTATATGTTTATCCCGGGTTTTTCGTCCGGAAACCACAAAAAAAGGGTGACGAGAAAAAGGATTATGCGAGCCCCTTGAGTTGGAGCTCAACCTGCTCAAGAGCAGCGATTCTCTTTTCAAGGGCTGGGTGAGTCGAGAAGAGTTCGAGCAGGGTGGAACCCGAAAGCGCAGGGATGATGAAGAACGCGTTCGCGGTCTCCACTGCCTGCTTCTGCTGAGGAGGTACTGCCTCCATCCTCCCGCTGATCTTTCCAAGGGCCGATATGAGATCCCGTGGAGACCCAGTGATATAGGCACTCCCCCTGTCTGCTGCAAATTCCCGGTAACGTGAAAGCGCCATAATCAGGAGCTGTGCAACGAAATAGACCACGACAGCCACAATCCCGGCAATGATCCACGCATTTCCGGAATCTCTCCGACCAAACATGGCAGCAAACAAAAAATTGTTCATCACGAGCGCTGCAATCATGGCAACAAAACTTGCAATAGTAAGGGTGAGCACGTCCCTGTTTCTGATGTGCGAGATTTCGTGAGCTATCACTGCTTCGAGCTCCCGCGGAGTGAGGAGTCGCATGATTGAATCGGTTACTGCGACCACTGCATGTTTCGGGCTCCTCCCGGTAGCAAATGCATTGGGTACCGGAGTCTGCATGATGGCGATTCGGGGTTTAGGAATGCCTGCTTCAGAAGCGCATCTCTCAACGATGCGGTGGAGCTCGGGATACTCGTCCTGTTCTATAACCCGTGACCGCGTAGTCCAAAGCACGAGGCGGTCCGAGAAAAAGTACTGGAGAAACGCCATCAGAAATACGATGACTACGAGGAACGGGAGACCGATACCAAGCATGGAGAGTACTGCGATAAAGGCAAGGTAGACCAGGAACAGCAGGAACATCGTAAGCCAGATCCTGCCTGTCAGCCCCCAGTCACGCTTCCATGGTTTCATGATAAGAAGTTCTGAATGCGTGGGTTCATAAATATTCTCCCACGTGGGGAAGAAATCCTCCCCGAAATGTGAAAATACGCCTTTACCGGGTGTTTTTTCACCATAAGCGCCAATTGTCCTGGTATGAGAATCTGTCAAGAGTGGGTGCCGACCTGAGGGAAAGCGTGTGGTTTTCATCCTGCATCTTTCCGATTCCGGTTGAAGTAATTTCTTATTATCTATCGCGAATACGAATGGATTGAGGAAAGCGATGGAGCTTGACGAACGGATTATCACCAGAGCGATTATTGAGTCAGAGCTGACAGCCCTGCTGGATTGCATTGAAACTGATGTAGCAATCGTAGGTGGGGGACCCTCCGGTCTTGCTGCTGCCTCCTTCCTTGGAGAGGCAGGCCTGGCAGTTACCCTCATCGAGAAAAAATTATCGGTAGGAGGGGGGATGTGGGGGGGAGGTATGATGTTTCCCCGGATCGTGGTTCAGGAAAGCGCACGGCGCCTCCTGGATCATTTCAGGATACACTATCATGCCTATACTGAAGGGTACTATGTTGCCGGGGCAGTTGAAGCAGTCTCGAAACTTACCTCTGCTGCATGCGACGCAGGGGTTGAATTTCTTACCCTCATGACGGTTGAGGACGTCATGATCAGGAGCGAGAACAGGCTCTCAGGCCTTGTGGTGAACTGGACACCGGTGGGAATAGCCGGACTTCATGTTGACCCGCTCACGCTCTGGTGCCGCTATACCATCGATGCTACTGGCCATGATGCAAGCGTGGCACGAATCGTGGGGAAAAAAACGGACCAGGTTTTTGTGAAGGGGGAGGGCTTCATGTGGGCTGAAAAGGCTGAATCCATGATAATCAGCCATACCAAAGAGATATTCCCGGGGCTTATCGTGGCCGGAATGGCAGCAAATGCGGTCTTCGGTGAAACCCGGATGGGTCCTGTCTTCGGGGGGATGCTCCTGTCAGGAGAGCATGCGGCATCTCTGGTACTCCGGGAGCTCGGCACCAGATGAGACTGGGACCTAAGTATTTTTTAGTGCCTCCGTATAACGGTAACATATGGAAAAAGTCGATCCCGAAGCACTGGCCGACGTGGCTTATGGTCTTTTCGAGGTGATGCTGAATACCGGGCTTCGCGAGAGGGGACCGTATCTCTTCGAGCTGGTGGAGAAAGGAATCGATTTTGAAGCACAATTCCTCGAAATATTCAGGAAGTTCTGCGATGACTATCCCCAGTTGGGCGAGGCACTCATCTTCCGTTTCAGGTCCCCCCATGTCATCTACCATGCGATTCGTGAGGGGGAGGGGGTGATCCCAAGCCGGACCACCAGGATGTACTGGATTGTGCAGGATGCTCCTGATGTGAAGCCGGACGCGATTGAGGATGAACTTGCGGGGAAATGGCTCATCTTCCTGCCTCCCGAACGTGTTGACGAGGCCTGGATACTAGTCCGCGATGCGACCTGCCGGAATGAACTCGGAATCTCTGCAAAGGTAAGCACTGCAAAACCAAATCCCGATTCACGGGACAGCATGAAAGTAATTTACATATACACCCCTGACTGGAGGGATGAACAGGAAGTTATGCGGGTACGGGAACGCTTGCGTGAGCTCGGGTTCGCCGACCGCATCGGTTATAAAAGGAATATCGAGACGTTCAAAGGAGAATACAGCCAGAAAGGAAAAAGGGTCACCTTTTACAGTGCCTGACTGATCAGGCCTTCTTCTCTTTATTCTTGGGACGAAGGTTCTTGTATCCGCACTTGCGACAGCTGGTTGCTCGGATCGCATTCCGGGCATTACAGCGCATGCATATCTTGACATTCAGGAGTCTTGCTTCGGCTTCAGGAAATCTTGCCATGAGGGACACCACTTCTTGGACTATTATTAAACGTCATGCTTCCTCTTAACGGTTTTGTCATGGCATCCTGGGATCCCCTGAAAGGATCCAGGCTTTCAGCAAAGACAGCGCTCGCGCACGATGGGAAATCTGGTTCTTCGAAGAACGATCCAGCTCTGCCAGGGTTTGTCCTTCCACCTCAAAAATCGGATCGTATCCAAAACCCGAATCACCACGGGGAGAGACGATGGTTCCATCGATCCTTCCCCTGAACACGTGGATTGTTCCCTGGGTGGTCGCAAACGCTATTGCCGTCTCGAAATATGCATTTCTGTTACTCTCCCCCTCAAGAAGCTTGAGAATCCCGTGGTTTCCAAGGGTAGAGAGGACATATGCGGCATACGGTCCGGGGAAGCCCTTGAGGGCTTCGATTGAGAAAGCCGTGTCATCGACCAGGAGAGGACAACGGAGAGCCTGATAGGCATATTCGGCCTTTTTATATGCAATCTCTCCCACATCGTTGTGGCGGTACTCGGGGATTTCCATAGTGACATGCATGACCTCTACAAGTGTCCCAAAATAATCAGCGATCTCTGCCGCCTTGTGGCGATTGGAGGTCACCACTGCGACCTTCACAAGTACCTCCCCCTCTTCTCTATCTCCCGTTCTCTCGCGAGCACCTCATCGGCTCCAGAAAAGGTGTGCTCATAGCCTCGTGTGAACGCTTCTTTCAGTTCAGAAAAATTATCCGTGGTGCTCTCGAGTGTCTGGAAGAGAACATGGAGATCCACCCCCCTGGCTTCGATCTCTGATGATGCCAGAGAAAGACCGAAGTCGATCAGCACACATCTCTCCTCCCTTATTATCAAATTGCTGGTGGTAAGATCACCATGGACGATTCCTGCCGTGTGAAGCATTCCTACGGTCCTCCCGGCCTCCTCCAGATGCACCGGGGAGAGCGAATCCTTCAGAAGACTTCCGTAAATCCTCTCCATTCGGATTGTTGTGCCGGTGATGTCCTGTATGACCGGGGTGGGCACTCCTTCCTTCCGGGAAGAAGCGATAAGGCGTGCTTCAGCCCGTGTCCGTTCAGCGATCAGTCGATCATTCAGCTCCTGCTGACGGTATACCTTCCGGACTCTCCGTTTCTCCACGAATGATTCTCCGAGCAGAACCTCTGCTTCCGCACCGGTTGTCCGGGTAATCTGGTCGAGTGGCTTATCCCTGATCCGTTCGCCTGGATCATCATGCCGCCAGGTGACCTCCACCTGGTCGGAACGGAAGGAGGGATTCACGTATGATTCTTCGGGAGGAACAGAATATCCGCTCTCCAGCATTATCTTGCCGGTATACGCAATCATGGCACCATTATCGCCGAGGTATTTGCGTTCCGGCACAAACAGAGTCGCATCCCGGTCTGCACACATCTGGGAGAGCATCTCCTCGAATCGGCTGTTTGCACCAACCCCCCCGACAAGCAACACCTCTTCTTTCCCGGTATGGGCGAGCGCACGCTCTGTCACCTCACAACACATGGCAAATGCGGTCTCCTGAAGGCTGTAACAGACGTCCTCTATGGGTGCTCTGCACTCCCGCGCAGCGCTCACAAGACCCGAGAATGCAAGGTCCATTCCCTTGACCGTATACGGAAGGTCCACATACCTGCCCTTTCGTGCAAGTTCCTCAATGGCAGGGCCTCCGGGGTGGGGAAGTCCCTTGCTCCGGGCAAACTTGTCGATCGCATTCCCAATGCCGATATCGAGAGTCTCGCCAAATATCCGGTATCGTTTGTTGAGGTACCCGATCACCTGGGTATTGGCGCCACTGGCATACAGAACAACCGGATCACTGCATCCTGTTGCATACCTGCCTATCTCGATGTGTGCCACACAATGATTTACCCCGACGAGGGGCACACCGAGGCCGAGGGCAAGGGACCTGGCAGCAGTCGCCACGGTTCGAAGACAGGGGCCAAGACCTGGACCCTGTGAAAAGGCGACTCCGGTGATGCCATCAGGTTCAGACAGCACCTTCGAGATAACCGCCTTCATCTCTGATGCATGATGCTGGGCGGCCTCTCTCGGATGAATTCCTCCACTCGGCGGACGGTATGGTTTCGAATGAAGCGTAATCAGATCGTTATCAAAAACAGCGGCGCTGAGGTTCCAGGCTGTTCCCTCGATTCCGAGAATCCGCCCAAAAACAGGCATCAGCGGTTATTTTTTGAATTCGGTGTATCCGCACTTCCCGCACGCCATACGATCCTTGTGATCGGCCATGACCACACCGGGTCCGCATCGCGGGCAGAACTTCTTTGCCAATATCGCCTTACCACCTTCTGTCTTGTAACAGGAGGCCCGGCGCACAGAGGGGGCCTTGCCTTTCTTTGCCGCCATCAGGCTCCCTCTTCTTTCGGTTTGGGCATGCCGCGGGTGGAGAGGTAAGCCCTTTCGGTCTTTGATTTCTGTTCTTCCGTATCGTACACCCGGGCCATCCCGGTGAGCTCGGTTTTTCCGAAGCTGGTCTTCATGGTGTCAAGCACCAGCAGCTTCTCACTCACATTCAGACCCGCAGCCAGCTTCCCGATGACCTGCATTCGTGACGGGGTGGGACCTTCAAACCGGAGCTTGAAGTCCACCTCCCTCCTTGCCAGGAGCTCGTTCCTGGTATCCCTGGTAACCTCGAAATCCATCGTATCCTCATATAATTCGTGTTCGGATTATTTATACCCTAGCCACCAGGCGATACTAGCCTGGGAGCAGATCTTTTTCATCTTCCACAAAGCACGAAAGAAGGGCAATTGCTTTCTCCTTTGCCGCTTCATTCACATCGCAGACCACCACTCCTTCTCCTGGCTGACCATAGAGAACCACAACCCCCTCGGGTGCTGACAGGATAAGGGGAATAACTGCCAGATCCTCCTCACCATCAACCATGATGAGCACCTCTGTATCCGGATCGCCAACTGCTGCATCAAGGGTGTTTCGAAGTTCCCCGGTGAGCGTTCCTGCAGGATTCCTGGCCCCGCACCGCTTCCTGAAAACAGCAGGAGACCGGTTGCAGGGTTCCCTCCTTGTATGACCATCGATAATCGCGATGGCCGGAACGATCCCCTGCTGGATCAGGTGATGAGTGACCACATCCCCTACGGTATATACGACCTTCCCCTCGATCAGGGGGAGGACACAGTTCATATCCGGGCAAAGTACTCCAAACGGCTGCCTGAACAGATACCGCCGGCTTTCGGGCAGCAGGAGCATCGTCAGCGGACCTTCAGGGCGTATCTTCCCGGAAGAGAGATATTCATCTTTTTTGCCACTTCTGAATGCCGGGGATCAATGATGACAAGGTACCCGGTCCAATCGCTCGAAAGGTTCGCACTGCCGCAGACCGCACAGCTCTCCCCCTCGACGACCCGGTGGCAGTCCCTACAGACATGAACCAGTTTTTTCCTAGCGCCCGCCACGCTCACCACTCTTCTCTTTCTCCTTCTCTTTCTCCTTAGCCAGTTCCTCATCGAGCCATTTTGCAGTTCCGAGGCCGGACTGCCTCATGGTCAGTCCAATCTTGCTGTCACGGGGTTCACGTTCATTCAGAGAGAGGGTCACCACCCTGACCCGGAGGGTCTCTCCCACGGCGATGTACCTTTTGGACTCCTGGCATATCAGCCGGGCATTCTTCTCATCATAATTGATGTACTCGTCAGAGATCTGGCTCACGTGGAGCATGGCATCGATCGGACCAAGGCTGATAAACGCACCGAAACTGGTCGTCTCAACCACCATGCCTTCAATGACCTCCTGGAGACTGAGACGCAGGACCAGTGACTCAAAATTCACATCATAGTAGACCGCTCCATCACCAGGAACGATCTCGCCCTCTCCAACATCCAGCACTTTTGTAATGGCAATAAAAATGCCAATCTCCTTGTCGATGCTCCCTTCAAGCTGCTCCTGCAGCACATCGAGGATCACCTTCCGGAGCTCCTCACCGAGACGGTGGGGTGGAACCCGCACCTTGTCTGCCAGTTTTATCCGGTAATACATGATCCACCTAGTTCCTGTAAACTTCCAGCCTTTGTTTTCCTGCGAGCGAGATCACCGGAATCCCCTGAGCAAGCAGGGTTGTCCGGAGATCCCGGTCGTTTGTGAATACCATGCATCCATGCGTGCTTGCATAATAAAGGATCTTCTCATCCACTGACCCTCCATGCATTCCGGTCTCAGCGATCGTGCACCGCTCTGCAAGGATAAGCGCAGACCGCGCAGATGATCCTTCCTTTCCATGTGATGCGGCAAGCCCGCGCAACTCATCCCGAACACAGTCGAGGAGTACTGGTTCAAACGCACCGATACATTCCGTCAGTCCTGCAAAGATATCGATCCTGAACTGCAGTTGCGCCATCAGCGCATTTGCATCGATCAGGACGGTCACTCGGTCAGGACACCCATCCCGATAAGACGCCATCGGGCTCCAACCTGGCGGCTGATTGCGATCCTTGCCCCTGGTTCAGCGCAGACCGGGCGCTTCAGGGTCACTTCTGCCAGGTCTTTTCTGGCGCTGGTAACCACCCCTACGGTAACCGCGGTACCAACTGAGAGCATCAGAGGCTCATGGTGCTTGAGCGGTTCGATCGAGAGCTCGCTCATAGCACCCACGACCCGCTCCATGAGGGTGACCTGGAAGCGGAGGCGATCCCAGACCGGTGGCAACGCACCCGTGTGACCCGTGACCTGTCCGGCAAGCGCGTCACTTTTTGTGAGGGCTGGATCGAGTTTGGTTCCTATCCCCAGCAGCCCACCCGGGCCTGCTTCCGGGACTTTTTTGGATCCGGCATTGATAGTCGTTATCTTTGTCGTGATCGGTTCCCACCGAATCTTGTTCTCTGCCTGGATCTGCCGGCCGGGTCGGATCTCTATGTCATCCCCCTCCTTGAAAACCCCACGGATCAGGGATCCCCCTATCACGCCTCCTTTAACATCACGCCAGTTCGATCCAGGTTTATTGATATCGAAGGAGCGTGCAATCAGCATGACAGGGTTTGCGCCCGGATCACGCTCTATCTCCGGAATTACCGCATCAAGCGCCTCGATCACTGCCCCGATATTGATCGATTTCTGTGCAGAGATCGGGATGATCGGAGCGCCTTCAGCAACGGTACCTTTCACGAATGCCCTGATCTGCTCGTAGTGCCTGAGAGCATCTTTCTGTGATACGACGTCGATCTTGTTCTGCACGATCACTATTCTTTTGATCCCGACAAGTTCGAGCGCCATCAGATGTTCTTTTGTCTGAGGTTGTGGGCAGGGTTCATTTGCCGCTATCACAAGCATAGCCCCATCCATAAGGGCAGAACCCGACAGCATCGTTGCCATTAAGGTTTCATGACCAGGTGCATCGACAAATGATACGGATCGGAACGGGACACCCTTTGTCCCGCAGATCGGACATTCGGGTGTCGTCGAAAATGAATCGGAACCGGCGCACCCTTCACACCGGTAAAATGTCGCATCCGCGTATCCCAGGCGTATCGAGATGCCCCGTTTTATCTCCTCGCTGTGCCGATCTGTCCATGCTTTCGTGAGCCCATAGACAAGCGTGGTCTTTCCATGATCCACATGACCGACGACTCCGATATTGACGCCTGGAATTGTTACATCACGCAAATGCGATCAAACCTCCTTATGTAATATTGAATGAACCTACTTATACAAACCGGTCATGGATCGCCGTATGGTTATGAAACTATTCCAAGGGAGGTGGAGAGGGTTACGGGCATTTTCTGGAAATCTTCTGAAAAAGTGGTACTTTACCAATGATGGGCCGGAAGGATTAAGTGGAGGATCTGTGCAGATCTCATTATCCGAGGTAACTTCTGATGACGATTGACACTGAGCTCTCGAGGATCGGGATATCCCTTCCAAAAAACCTTCTGGACAAATTCGATGAGATCATCAACTACCGGGGCTACTCCTCGCGTTCGGAGGGGATCCGGGATGCGATACGGAGCTATATCACGTATTACAAGTGGATGTCTGATGTCAAAGGGGAGCGGCAGGGGGTCATCACTATGATCTATGACCATGACCAGCGGGGATTGCTCTCAACCCTGACTGATATCCAGCACGAATTCATGGGGATCATTCAGGCAACGCTTCACTCCCATGTAAGCCACGACCGTTGTCTGGAGATTATTCTCATTAGAGGAGAAGGAGCTGACCTGAAAACCCTTGCTGAACGACTGATGTCCCAGAAGGGAGTTGAGTCAGTCAAGTTGACGACGATCCCCCTCAACGATTAACCTCCACCCTCGCAGCTCTGGTCCGTGTGCGAGAGCGCTTCGCGGAAGGCCTCGTCTGATAAAAATTCCCTTTCCTTTTTGATACTCTCCAGATCCTTCTCCCGGCTCTTCTCCCCTTTCCCTTTTGTCGAAGCGGCAGGCACCAGTTCCCCTACCTTATACAGGAGGCCTGTGCTGTCAAGCTCAGCAAACAGGTCCCCACGCTGCTGCTCGACACGGGTCACCCTGCCGCTTGTCCCGGTCCTGGGATAGCGGACCTGCATCCCGATTACCAGTTCTTCGGCGTTCATACCTACACTGAGGCATAGGGATACTATAAAGATATTTTCTATGCCATTACGAATGATGAGCTTCAGGCTGCAAAGGGTCAGGAAGCAGTATCTTGACGGAACCCACCGGGTAAAATCTCCCGATGAAACACTCGTTTCAGTGAGTCCCCTTATGGAGATGATAGGGGTTGAAGAGGTGAAGGATATCACCCCGTCTGACAGGATAGGGATCCCCTGTTTTTCGGCCTTCCGCCCCCGTGCAGCGCGGGGAGGGGTCCGCTACCACGCCGGCAAGGGCAAGGATCCTGTCCAGGCGAAAGTATCGGCAATGATGGAAGCAGTGGAGCGATACAGTGCAGAATACCGGATGGACCAGATGGAGTATGCAGCATACGAAGAACTGCCCGTACACAGGACGGTCAATCCGGCAGATCTTATCCTGCCACGGGATCTGCATGAAAGGGAGAAACTTCACTGGAGTCCTGCACTGGACCTGCTCTCAGGGGATGAGGTGTATGTGCCAAGCAACGCGGTCTTCCATCCGTATGACACGCTGGGTATGACCTTTCCATTGTTCCAGAGCGACACCAACGGTCTTGCAAGCGGGAACGTGAGGGAAGAGGCAATCCTGCATGCTATTCTCGAGGTGATGGAACGGGATGATATGAGTGTTGCCAGCAGAACCCGATGCATGGGGAGGCGGCTTGTGCTTGACCACCCCAGCCCGGCACGGGATATCCGGAATAAGATGGAGTCATGCGGGATCGAGATCCACCTTTGGTTGCTTTCCGGGAGAACCCGGATCCCCACCGTTGCCGCAGCAGCAGATGACACGGAAACCAAAGATCCGGAACTGCTCGTGATGGGTTCTGGGACGCATCCTGATCCTTCTATCGCGGTACTCCGGGCTCTTACCGAGGTAGCCCAGAGCCGGGCTTCGCACTTGTCTGGCGGCAGGGAGAATCCCGGCCGGAAAAGCCTGGTTGAGCGGGCAGGGTATGACCGTATGAAACGGATTAACAGGGAGTGGTTTGCCCCTGCAGAAGAGTTCCCGATCTCTTCCATGGACGATCTGAGCACGCCCTATATCGATGATGACATCCGGCTGGTGCTTGAGGAACTGCGACCCTTCGCTGAGAGGGTTTGTGTCTGTGATCTCACACGGACTGTCATCCCGGTTGTCAGGGTCATCATACCAGGATTTGAGGTTTCGCACGTCAATCCTGCGCGTGTCCGGAGCCATTCCACACGATAGCTTCCCCGCACCCTCATTTCAAAATTCCCTGCCCTGTCTGAACGATACTCTCACCGTCCGATATGCTGACGAAAGGCACCGACTTACTTTAAAATTCCCTGCCACATCAGAACGATACTCGTGACAAAAATCGGATGATAATCGAGTGCTCACGCGTCCCAACCAGGATCTTGCTATCTCATATCATCACTTTTTTCAAGTGGGCGACAACTTTTCTGGTGCTCTGACGGGTATCCCCATAGGGCATTTTCACCGGTTCTCCATGCAATGCATCGAATGTGGCGGCGACCGCCTCACCGAGTGAAGGGCCGTATCCCCCTTCCAGGACGAGAGCGAGCGGATTCTCGTGGGCTTCCATGAGGATACGGGTCAGGACGCCAAAATCCCGCGGGACGAGCCGCATCCCTTCCATGGGATCGTCTGAGAGGGGGTCCTGGCCCGCAGAGATGATCAGGAGATCGGGTGAGAAGTGCGAGATGGCTTCAGCGAACACCTCCTCGAACACGCACGCATAGTCATCGATGGTGCTGCCAGGTAAAAGGGGCGCGTTGAGGGTGAATCCCCGACCCCTCCCCTCACCGATCTCATCGATCCACCCTGTTCCCGGGAAAGCATTACTCTGGTGGATGGAGCAGAAGAGAACCCGATCGCTCCGATAAAAGATCTTCTGTGTGCCGTTCCCATGGTGCAGATCCCAATCGATGATCGCGACGCGATCAACAGTTTCCAGCGCCCATGCAGCGGCAACTGCCGCATTGTTGAAGAGGCAGAATCCCATGGCCCGGTCAGGTTCGGCATGATGCCCGGGAGGGCGGATGATGGCAAAACAATGTTCGCCATCAAGTGCTCTGCTGCATGCCCTGATGGACGATCCGGCAGCAAAGAGAGCAGTAGTGAAGGAATTCTCCGTCACATAGGTGTCCATGTCGATATAGTGGAGACCGCCGTATGAGCTGAACTCCTCGATCATCCGGATATGGCGGACGTCATGGACCCGTTCGAGATCCACTGCACCGGCAGATTCAGGGGGGTGCCGCCTGACATAATCGGGAAGCCGGGTGATGACATTCTCGATACGTGCCCGGTTCTCCCGGGAGATCGCCATATTATGGGCAGTGAATTCCTCCCCGCAGATGGCCGAGCACTGGGATGTCATCGTTCAGGTGATCTGAAGGCCTCTCATGATCGCGTCTTCTGAAACCGAGATCTGCCTTCCGGTTCCGGTAATCTTGTACTTGCCAGTCGCCCGTACATCATAGGGATTCCCCTCGGTAGAATAGGGTACGACAAACTCCCCATTCGTACTCTGCTGGCGGTACACAAACGCTCTCCCGGTGTTGGAAACCAGAGGCAGTTCGATGATCCCTTCTCCCTTGATCCGGGCCCCTGGGACATACTCAAATATCTTTACGTACTTCACATCGGGAGAAGAGCCAGAGAACACATTGGTCGGCGATTCATGGACAAGACGGTAATGGCTGAGCGCTGGGATATCGGTTGTCGGCTGGATGAAATTGGTACTTACTACAGCAGCACCGGTCCCGGGTTGCGCCTGCTGGTTATACCGGTCTGCGGCTGCATTTGCCTCATCGGCATCCATCACGGTCGCCTCGGTAATGACTGCCTGATCCGGCCTGCTGCCGATTGAGGTGGTATACTCAATGTAATAGACTTCTCCAGCGGGAGTGTAGGAGCCATCGAAGTTGTGTAATCTCGATACCGTGGTCAGGAAATACAGGTCCTTGTATGCGGTGAGTGGCTGATAGGTTCCTGGATTCGCGGGATCAGGAATATAGTAGGTAGGTTGATAGGGGGCCTGCTTTTCCGTCGCATTGTACCAGGTCGCCATCGCCCAGAACTTTCCTGTCGCCATCTCGATATCGGTCATCACATACCGTGTACCCTGATTGTCCGCAACCTGGTTGGTGGCCGATTCCATCCCTGATACGAAGAATGTCGCAGAACCGTTCGGGCCAGCAACTCCTGCCTGGAATGGATTCGAGTTCGGAATCCGGTTGGCAAGATAGGTGATCATATGGCCGTAGTCCCACCATGACATGACACCATATGCTGTTGCCGGATAGGTGAAGTTGTCTTCTTCATATATGGTATAATAATCCACTCCGGTTTCAGGAGTATTGCCGTTCATCCATTCCAGGGATTCCCGCCAGTCCTGGTTCATCCGTATCCCCTCAGAGGATGCCACGGCATACTGTTGCTGTAACGATAACACTGCGAAGATGAGAGCAAAGGCACACGCAAGTCCGGCAAGGAGGATATTGACGTAGTTGATCTTCGACTTTGAAACTGCTTTCCTGGTTGATTTCTGGGATATCCTATCAGCTTTCTTCTTCTTCGTTGATCCCTTCACTTCCTTCTGTTCTGGTTCCGGTTCTTTTACGGACGCCTTTTTTCCCATAGCCAGGATATCCGGCCAGGCATGTTCAAGGGCGAATCCAACGCATATTCCGCCGAGTAGTGCGATGTTCACCGCCAGATAATACTCGTACCGGACTTCCCGGAATGCTGCGATGATGATAAAGAACGACCAGACGAGGACGAAAATATGTCCGGGCCGGTATTCCTTCCAGTTCTTATAAAGAAGGGCAAAAATCCCTCCAATCATCAGCAGGAGGCCGAAGTTGAAGACCGCCCAAGCTTCCGAGAGTGTCCACGGACGAGCTTCCTGAATGGTGACGGTATAGGGACTGAGCCCGAAGAATGCCGTGAGTCCCTCAACGAATGTCTGATACAGGGTTGGAAGCGCTAACGCCATTATGAGAATGCCGATAAGGGAGAGAGCAAAGACGATGCCCGGGTAGCTGTACCAGGGTCTTCCTGCCAGGAACCGGGAGAGTGCATAGAGGATAATGGTCCCCACAATGAGAAGGAGGTACGAGATGGGGTGTCCAAGGGAATAGTAGTAGAGAGCAAATCCACTTGAGGGGAGGAAGAACAACGAGACGAGAAGGGCAATGCCGAACACCACCGTATTGATAACGACGATATATTCCCCGTGTCTCCCATGGTAATATTCGTAAATGAAGAGACAAATGGTGGTGAGGGCAGTGATGAAGGCAAAGAGGATCATGGTCGGCATGGTGAGGAAGCCGAGGACGTAAGCAACGCCGGCAATGCAGGAGACCAGGACCGGTATTTTCAGCGTTTTCCATACTTTCAGGTCGACGGGGCTTTTCCGGCAGAAGTCGAGGCAATAGAGGTAGGCTATGCAGTAGATGGTGCTGAAGAATACCTCTGCTATATGGTGGTCCAGGTACCCGGCCAGGGAACGGAAGAAGAATTGTCCACCGATAACCGCGATCAGGGCTGCAGCGATAAGGCCGGCTTTCCAGTCCCAGATTTTCCTGACAAGGACAAAGATGACCGGGACCATCAATGCCGCAAGGATAGGTGGTACCCAGAGGGCAGCCTGGATGATCTCCGTCCTGGTTGTTGCTCCCGCAACCAGGCATGCAACACTGCAGATAAAGGTGAATAACGGTCCCCATGGCACAGTCTGGCCTGTGGGAAAGAGTGTCATTGCCTCAAACCAGCTGTAGCCAGGGAAATTAGCGAGGATCTGTTCGATCTGCCGAAGGTTATAGAGGGGATCATCACTTCCCACAATACTCAAAATGTCGGCGGCATGGGGCCCGAACAAGGGGAGCACCCGTATCCAGAGGGAAAATGCCGCAAGGATTATTAAGATGACAATAATCCCTATATTCCTGTATCGAAATAAACCGGTATCTGCCATTGTTGACCTCCCTATTGTGTACTCAGCACATGTTAATGTTCCATTATGTTATAGTTTGTGAACCCTCCAATAATCTGGTATAAATTTCGAAACAAAACCCAAAATACATTTATTTTAACTTTAAACCACAATCGAGAGTATATCCGATTCCCGTGCGACACGCCATGCATTCTGTATTGCGATTGCCACTCCCCCGCCTATTATGAAATCGTTATACCCCATTCTGTAGGGCTGCGAAGCCAGACACACGGAATACCTGTGGGAACTTGAAGGGATCAGATCCTGCCATGATTAATACGATGCGACCCTCCGCTACCAGGTATCCTCACAAGAACAAAGCATTCTCTTCCATGGGTAATGGCTACTGATTCGGAACGGGTCCCTTCATTAGTCCGGCAGAGTGCAACAGGAGGTGAATACCAGGAAAAGAAGGATCAGATTTTCCCAAACGGGCACCAGTGCTCGCATCCCAGCAGGGCACTTACCCCGACTGTGGAGGGGGAGAGGAAGAGGATCCTTTTTTCTTCCCGATATTTTTCAATAAGATCGCCGATCTCAGGGTGGATCAGCCCATCACCGACGACCAGAATAATCTCTGCAGCATGGGGGTCCGTCACCAGATGGGAGAATTTTTCCTTTGCTGCCGCCATCATCCCAACCGGGTATACCGGGGCATCCCCGATCTCGCACCTGAGCGCACCGAGGCACTCACGATGAAATTCGGGCGGGCAGGACTTGAGGACACGCGAAATACAGAAAAATCCTGCAACCACGTTCAGGATAGCGCATGCCGCAGCCCGTTGCCGCGATTGTTCCAGCTTTGCACCGAACATGAATCCGATCCGGGTTGTTGCCGTCAATGGATCCATGGTGACGAACTCGGAGGACCGCCCGCCATACGCTGCTTTCAGGCAGGCACCCTTTTCATACTGGCAAACAATCCTGTCAGAATCAATATCAATCCTGACTACTCCTTCCTCTGATCCCGATCCTTCGATCCTCGTTTGCAGTCTCTTTATTGCACTTCGTATAAGGTCCATGATGGGTGTTCCTCCTCCCACCCCTCGAACAGGAGAGCTCGGCAGGGAGATCCATCAAGCCCGCTCAACCGCAGGGGAAGGGCAATCATCCAGTAGTCTCCTTCCGGAATTCTCCAGAGATCGAGCATTTCGATAACCACCGTCCCTGCCGAGAGGAGGGTCCTGTGAACTGATCCGCTGCAGTTGTATTGCTCAATGGATGGGGCATCGGTTCCCACACAATGAATACGCTGAGCTGCAAGGAATTCCGCAGCCTCGATCCCAAGTGACGGATAGTCCTCCACAAATTCGTTCTGGTCTGAAAATGAGGTCTTGAAAAGAACTTTTTTCGCACCACTACTCTTCCCTTCAAGATCGCTTTTTTTTATCTCACCCTGGATATGGGTGACGTCGATTACCCGGCACCATCCCATCAGGTGGGTAAGAGGAATCTCATCGACGCCTGCACCCTGCTTGAGATAGTGGGATGGAGCGTCGATATGGGTACCGGAATGACTGCTGATTCGTATCTCGGTGATCAGGTAATTCCCGTGATCTTCCTGGGCAAATCCCGGGACGATGTCTCCCGGATACACGATGCATCCGGGAGCAAGCGGCCGGGTGATATCGTAGATCCTCCCGTTTTTAACCACTACTTCCACCCATGCTCCCCGAGCAGGGGCACAAAGACAACCCCGCCAAAGGACTCGCGGGTCAGGTCATGACCCTTCCTTGTCAGCCGTACCAGCTCCTGAAGGTCCCTTGATCCCACAGGGGCAACGAGTCTCCCCCCTTCCGCGAGCTGTTCAACCAGCGGCGACGGAATTGAGGGGGTTGCGGCCGTGATCAGCACGCCGTCATATGGGGCACCGCCTGGAAATCCCAGGGTGCCATCACCAATGACAACCGTGACATTGGT
The DNA here is from genome assembly GCA_012516785.1 of Methanomicrobiales archaeon. Taxonomy (GTDB): domain Archaea; phylum Halobacteriota; class Methanomicrobia; order Methanomicrobiales; family Methanospirillaceae; genus UBA9949. Next base: position 35,061 of record JAAYWH010000104.1, on the reverse strand, counting down.
GATTCCAGCATCGGCAAGATTCTTCCTCGCAAGCTGCGCCACCTCAGGGATACGTTCGATCGAGATGACCTCCCGCGCCAGGATTCCAAGGACCGCTGCCTGGTACCCGCTCCCAGATCCAATCTCAAGTAAATGGTCATCCGGCTGGATCTGGAGCAGGGAGGTCATCATCGCAACGATGTAGGGCTGGGAGATGGTCTGGCCGTGTCCGATGGGGAGCGGATAGTCGCTGTATGCGGACCCGCGTACTTCCGCGGGCACAAAAAGATGGCGGGGAACCCGGCGCATTGCTGCCAGGACCTGTTCATCGCCGACTCCGCGTGCCGCAATCTGGGTTGCGACCATCCGTTCCCGAGCAGACTCCCAGGGGTCGGTGCCTGTCATCCCGCCTCTCTTTTTTAGAATCCGCTCTTCTCCGCAGCATCGATCGCGGAGTCTATCTGTTTCTGCAGAACCTCGGGGAGGCCTTCAATCTTCACGTCAAGGAACCCCCTGATTATGGTAGAGGTCGCCACGCTCTCATCCAGCCCCCTCGACATCAGGTACTCAATCTCATCACGGGCGATCTTCCCCACCGCAGCCTCGTGAGAGAGCTCGGTATCCACAACATTCCCTTTAATCTCGGGAATGGCATGGATAATCCCGTCCTTGAGGATGAGGCCTTTGCACTCAATATGGCCTTTCGTGTGCCCCACCTCCCCTTCAATCAACCCCCGTGAGATGAGCGTGCCGCCAGTGGTGATTGCCCGGGTGAGCAGCTCGGCACCTGTTCCTTCGGCTGAGAGGTGAACCACTGATCCCAAGTCCATGTACGATCCAGGGGTGGTGACGGTGATGCTTGAGAACCGGCCTATTGCATTTCTCCCTTTGAGGTACGCAACAGGAGCCATCTGGATCTTTCGCACCGGCTGCATGCAGACATAATTGGAGAGGAAGACCCCGTCCTCTTCGACAAGGGCTGCACTCCGTGGGAAGACACTGATCTCTTCACCCCAGTTGTGGATCATGGTTGAAGTCACCCTGGCTCCCTTCCCGACATAGAACTCGCTCACCCCCACATGAGATCCCGTCTTTGTGTAGGAAGCACTTGCACATCCTGATATGATATGGAGCTCTGCACCTTCTTCTGCGATAATGAGGTTGTGGACATGCTGGACCGGGGTCTTTGAAAGGAAGAGGCAAGCCTGCAGGGGATATAACGTCTTGCTCCCCTTTCGGGCAATGATCACAAATCCCCGGGGTTCAGGCTGATCGGCAACGAATCTGGTGTACTGATCCTTGTCCTTTGGCACCAGTTTCCAGTAATAGTCCTGCAGCCAGTCATACTTTTTGAGTGCCTCACCAATGGCAAGGACCTCAATACCCTTTTCCAGCGATGCAACCTGCCGTATATCATGATCGACCTGGAAGAAGCTGCCTGAGCGGTTCTTCATATCCACTTCGAGACCTGTCTGTGCGAGCCGCTCCTTTTCTGCGCTGGAGAGGTCCTCCATCTGCTCTATATCTTCTGGCATGCAAGGCACTCCTTGTAACCCGATGTCTTGATCACCTTGAGTATCTCCCGAGGATTTCCATGACACCTGAAGACTCCGTCGCACATGACATGCCCGAAGTCTGCATCCAGATAGTCGAGGATATACCCGGTATGGGTGATCACAAGCCCGCTCTTCTTCCGGTTCACGATATGGACATCCTTGTCGACCAGCTTGGCGATAGCGTTGCCGATAAGGGATATATTCTCGAGGTCAACCCCGCTCTCCGGTTCATCGAGCATCACAAAATCCGGTTTCTGGATCATCAGCTGGAGAACTTCGCTCCTTTTGATCTCACCCCCGGAAAATCCGAGGTTGATCGACCGGTCGAGGAACTTATCCATGTGCAGGTACTCGGAGTACTCGGTTACCCGGTTCAGATCTCCTCCGGAAGTAACCTCGAGCAACTTGCCAAGCTTGAGACCGGCGATGGTAGGGGGTCTTTGGAAGAGCATCCCCATCCCCAGCTGTGCCCGTTCATGCAGGGGCATGTGGGTGATATCATGTCCTTTGAAGGTGATCCGGCCTTCGGTGATGCTCAGCCCGGCAAAACCCATGATAGCCCGGAGAAGGGTCGTCTTTCCGGACCCGTTCGGGCCCATCAGGACATGCGTCTCCCCCTCCCCAATCTGGAGGTTGATATCATGAAGCACTTCCTTGCCCCCTATCTCCACATGGAGATCCTGTATTTCCAGCATCTGCGATCGTCTTTAGTGTATATGCACCCCGGGATTAAACGGTTTTCACCCTGCCATATCCGCCCGGCACAATAAAGGCTCGAAAGCCCCCATTAGAATCAGATGCCAGGAAAGAGGCGGGAAGAGAGGGTCACGGACAAGGCCGGGAAATCCCTCATCCGGGGAGGAAGCAGGCGTTCGAATGCAATGATACCCGCAGAGGAACCAGAGGGGGTGCAACCGTTCATCAACCGGATATTCTGTGGCGATGCCGCGAAGATCCTGCACAGGATCCCGGACAACAGCGTGGATATCATTGTTACCTCACCCCCCTACAACTTCGGGCAGAGATATGCGGAGGATCCCCACGATGACACCCATGAGTGGAATGCCTATTTTTCAGAACTGTTTGGGATCTGGCAGGAATGCACACGGATCCTCAAACCGGGAGGGAGGATCGCTGTAAACATCCAGCCTCTCTTCTCAGACTACATCCCGACCCACCACATCATCTCTTCGCAGCTCATGCGACTGGGCCTCCTCTGGAAGGCCGAGATCCTCTGGGAGAAGAACAATTACAATGCAAAATACACGGCCTGGGGGAGCTGGAAATCCCCCTCCATGCCATACCTCAAGTATACCTGGGAGTTCGTGGAGGTCTTTGACAAGGAAACCCACAAAAAGGCAGGTCTGAAGGAGGATATCGATATCACCGATGATGAGTTCAAGGAGTGGGTGATAGGGAGATGGAGCATCCCGCCGGAGACTCATATGAAGGAATACGGTCACCCTGCCATGTTTCCGGAGGAGATCCCCCGGAGGTTACTGAAGCTGTTCTCGTACCGGAATGACATCGTCCTTGATCCCTTCAACGGTGCTGGGACAACGACCCTGGTCGCCTGGAAACAGTTCCGGAGATTTATCGGGATTGAGATATCCCCTCAGTACTGCCAAAAAGCTATTGAACGGATCGAACGATCCGAGGTCTTAGCTGGAACGAGGAGAGTTCCAGAACTCGAATTTTACAAGGATTCCCCATAATCTCATCATTATCCGGTTAAAAAAGTGGCGGGGCTTGTTCGAAGGAAGCGGATGATGAAGAACCTCTTTTCTGGTTTTGCTTTCTCTGTGCAAAGGATGGACAGAAATTCCAGAGGATTTTGACAAGGTCCCTTGTTGTCTTCCAATAATAAAGGAGTACCGGGATACGATCACCGGGCAACGATTTCGGAGATGTCCCTGGGTTCTCTCTCACCACTGCTCCCCAAATAGATAGCGATAGGTTCCTTCCCGGTCATGTTCATGCGAAATGATGTAATTGTACCGTTCGGCAAGACGGGAGTATTCATCAGAGATTTTCTGATATACTTCAAGATCCTGGTTATAATCACCGACCCAGGTATTGTATTCCGATACCAGCCGGTTATATCTGAAATAATCTCCTTCTGCCAGCATCATTTCAAGCTGGCGGTCCATGGTCTCGATATCTGAACGGCGGGAAAGGAGTGAGGACTCCCGACCACGGAGCTCTGTCGCGAGTAATTCCAGGCGTGCGCTGATGTTGAACAGCTCGTCATTGATCGCACGGATCTCCCCACATCGAGTATATCCTTTCGTCCCACTCCCAATAGAGATGACGAGCGGATCCGATACAAGCGTAATGTTTCCTTCAAGTGATCCAGCCTCGCTCCCGACAAAACTCACTCTCGTGGTCTCGATATAAGCGTAACCAGTATCACGGTATCCCTCTTCCTGACAGGCCACCCCGACCGCCATGTGCTGTTCGGGCCCGAAATAGAGGAGGGAGACGTTATACCCTTCATGTGCAAGGAGGCTGGCAAGCAGCATGCTCTTATCATCGCAATCCCCTTCCCGGTCATAATACGTCTCGACGGGATATTTTGGGCTCGACAGATTCTGGTTCCTGTATTGGAGGGACTGGACGAACACCGTCATCAGTTCGAGATACTCATCTGAATCGAGATCATACGTGGCCCTGACCTGGCTGAACTCCCCGGTCAGGTTGTCAAAGAACGTACCCTGAGCAGGGTCCAGGGTCATAGCCCTGTAGAGGCCTGATCGCCATTCATCATCGCCAATCGAAGTATCGTATATCCTCACCCCTTTCTCAGCCGATTGGGCCCCTGCATAGACCTCCGGGTCAACGTCTGAAGAGAGGGTGACCAGAAACTCCTCAAAAGGATAGATATAGTCCGGGACTGCGGGGATCGTCGCCCCCCGCTGTGGTTCGATTTCAGGGTAAGATGCTGCGGGAAAAAAACTGTGGAGGTAACTCACGCAACCGGAAGAGAGGATGAATACGGCCAGTATGGCAAAAAACGTGATCGAAAGAGGCTTTTTCGTCATTGATCCGGACAGAGCTCCCCTGATGAGAGGAGGCGCGGCAGTTCGGCAATCGAGGATATGATCCTTTTCGGGATCACCGTGGCCCCTGCAAGGGCTTCCTGCCGGAACTTGCCGGTCCTGACAAGGATTCCTGAAAGGCCGGCAGCCGCCGCTCCTCCAATATCGGTGATAATATCATCCCCAATCATGACAGTACGGGCAGGGTCCGCATTCATGGAGGCAAGGGAACGCATGAAAAATTCGCGGGAGGGCTTTCCCATCACCGCCGCCCTGGTTCCAGTGGCGAACTCAAGTGCTGCGACAAATGGTCCTGCGGAGAGCATAAGCCCGTCATCCCCCATCCAGTACCGGTCCTTTTCCAGCGCGATAAGTTCCGCTCCTCCCATGATAAGGCGGAATGCTTTGTTCAGGACGGAATAGCCGAAGAGATCTCCACCGTCGCCAACAATGACGAACCTGGGAGAATCCTCCCTGTTTTGTATGCCGCCACGGACTATTTCTGCAGAAACATCGGGGGTGGTAAGGATTGCAGCGTCGGTTCCGGCTTTTCCTGTGACATACGACACCGCTGCCATTGAAGGAGTAAAGATATGGGAGACGGGGATTTCAAATCCCATGGATTCCAGCTGCCGGGAGATGGTTACCCGGGACTTCCTTGTCGTGTTGGATACGAACCGGAAGGGATAGCCGTTCTCCCGCAGGTATGATATCGCAGCGATGGCCCCCGGAACCGGTGCTCCCCCAACAGAGAGGACTCCGTCGAGATCAATCAGGAAGGCTTCAGGTTCCATTCCGATAACTCCCGGTTTCAACGGCTTCATGGAGCACATTACCGATCCGCCGGGGTTCATCAAGCGAGGATGTTGCCTCAGATTGCAGCCACACGGTAACTCCTGACACGCTTTTTTTCATCGCTGAACCAGGGACATTCCTCTTCATTACTGACGCTCTCCAAACCACCAGAGATGAGTTCCCTGCAGCGTACTTTTCCTGTTTTATATAGGGTGAACAGTAGTACTACCCAGCCTGATCAAGAAGACGCTGGAACATCCATGGGGAATCCTCCTTGACATGAATGAAGCTATCGATCAAATGTCTCGCCTTTACTGCTGCTCATCGCGGTAATCAGGCCGGTTCTGGTATCGGGATACTTACAAATAGATACCGGAAATATATGGAATTTTCGAACCCCTGATCACTTTCACCGTGCACGCCCCGGATTAAAGGGAGAGAGGACCAAGAGCAGCATAGCGCGAATGGAATCAGGTCATGTTTATCCCTCGATAAGCAGGCAATGGCGATCCCGGATCGGGGAATCCCATGATTATGCTGTTATCCGGAATGATTCCATATTCCGAACCGGTTTCCATGACAGGTATGTCTTCGAGTCCCTGCATACGCAGGCAACAGCACAATTGCACGCCGCGATGGCAACCTACGACGATAAAACGCTCGATGAGACTTTTCATGGTCGGGAATGTGACACCTCCGAAGGGACCTGTTATTGCATCCCTTCCCGCGAGCCACTGGATTTGAAGGGGATCAATAAAGCCGCAATCCGGTCCACTCTTCTCTCGGACCTCACGCTTGTCTATGGTATCGGGAGGAGAAAAGAGAGGGAGCTGAAGGCCAGGGGATATGCCACGATTGTCGATCTTGCTGTTCACCGGAGATATGGGAAAGCTGCCCGTGAAACCATGGCAATCCTTTCAGGACATGAGATTCAGCCAATCGAACAACTCATCTCCAGGTGGCTCTCACCCTCCCATCCCTCATGTCTTCTCACTGCCGGGTTCTACCATCCCCGCGATCTGATCTTCATCGACATCGAGACCCTCGGCCTCTTCTCTCGGCCCATCATACTTTTCGGGCTTGCAGAGGTCCGTTCCGGTACGCTGTTCATCTCCCAGTATCTGCTGAGGGACATCAGCGAAGAGATCCCGGCCCTTTCCGTTGTCATGGATCAGCTGGAGGGGGACCGGGTCCTGGTCAGCTATAACGGGAAAGCATTTGATATCCCGTACCTTGCAGGACGTGCTGCATTTTACGGCAGGCCGGCCGTGATAGGAAATCCCCATTACGATCTGCTCCATTTCTCGCGGAGGCGCTGGAGAGGTGAACTTCCCGACTGCCGGCTGGTGACCCTTGAACAGCGGATCCTTGGCACCGGAAGAGAGGATGATATCCCTGGGGCGATGGTGCCGGAATTTTACGAAGCGTTCCTGACAACAGGGAATCCCGGCCCCCTCGTCCCAATCGTGAACCACAACAGGCAGGATCTTGTTTCGCTTGCCCGGCTCTTCTGTCTCCTGCAGGGGGAGTGTGTATCGTGACCGTGAGCTCCCTCCTGCAGGCCCTTTCAGAAGATCCCTCTTTTTCAAGGCATATCTTCACCGTGAAGGAATTTCCCCGGAGCGATGCAGAATACGGCACCTGTTCACTCTCCTCCCGCATCAGTGCCTATCTCAACACGAAGGGTATCCGGCTTTACCGCCACCAGGCTGCAGCCATGGATGCGGCCATGAGTGGTGAGAACATCGTCCTTGCCACGTCCACCGCATCAGGAAAGACCCTTGCATTTCTCCTCCCCGTGTTTGAAACCCTGGGTCGGGATCCCGAATCGACAGCGCTGTTTCTGTACCCGACAAAGGCACTTGCCAATGATCAGCTGAAAGCGGTGCAGGAGCTGGAGAGTGGTACCGGGATCAGGGTATCACCAGCCCTTTATGATGGAGATACCCCGGCAGATAAGCGACCGCGTATCAGAAGATCTGCACGCATTATCCTGACCAATCCGCATGAACTGCACCAGATACTGCCATGGCACCACCAGTGGAGTTCCTTCTTCAGGGGTCTCTCCTTCATCGTGATTGATGAAGCCCACCGATACCGCGGAGTTCCGGGTTCCCAGATGGCCTTTCTGATCCGGAGACTGTTGCGTCTGTGCCGGCATTACGGGTCAGATCCCCGTTGTTTCCTTTCCAGCGCAACCCTTGCCAATCCCCTGGAGTTTGCCGAACGGTGCTGCGGGCTTCCGTTTACCCTTATTGAAGGAGACAGTGCACCCCGCGGACCCAGGCATTTTGTCATGATCAATCCTTATGACGATCCGGACCGGCCGTCGTCCCTCAACAAGGAGGCTGCTGACCTGATCACCGAATGCATCCGTCACCGCATCCAGAGCCTCGTATTTACCGGGTCACGGAAGACCGCCGAACTGGTTGCACTCAGGGCGAGGGAGAGGATGGTCCGGACCAGGCAGGGGAGATCGGAGGAGCTCTGTTCCTATCGTGCAGGGTATCTGCCCGAAGAGCGCCGGATGATCGAAGAACGGTTGAAATCAGGAGATCTGCGATGCGTAGTATCGACAAACGCCCTCGAGCTTGGGATAGATATCGGGTCCCTTGATGCCGTCATCATGGCTGGATATCCGGGGACGATGATGGCGACCTGGCAGCAGGCCGGGCGAGCCGGCAGGAATGGGACTCCCTCGGCGGCATTCCTGATTGGCGGCGGAGATCCACTCGACCAGTACTTCCTGCGCCACCCCGATCTCTTCTTTGGTGCCCCTCTCGAGCGTGCGATAATCGACCTGGGAAATCCGTACATTCTCTCCGGACAGATCCTCTGTGCTGCCGCAGAACTGCCAATCACCCCGGAGAATATCCAACTTTTCGGCACGGAGATCGGTCCTGCAATTGACGCCCTTCTCCAGGAACGGCTCATCTCAAAAACCCCCCGGGGGCTCGTCTATTCAGGGAGCAGGAGACCGCACGAACTCGTCCGGATGGGAAGCATCTCGCCGGACTCCTTCAGGGTTGTGACGGAAGGCCGTACACTCGAGACAATGGACCGGAACCAGGCGTTCAGGGAGGCCCACCAGGGAGCAGTTCTCCTTCACCAGGGTGACCAGTATCTCGTTGACTCCCTGGATATTGCCCATGGGATCATCCGGGTCAGTAAAACTGAGGTTGATTACTACACCCGCCCCCTGAAATCAGTGGAGATCGCCGTCCGCGAAGTCATCGAGACAAAAACCATCCATGATGTCCCCATCAGCTTCGGTGATGTCGAGGTGACCGAACAGTACTATGCATACAAGATCATCCGCGGGGATACCCTTCTGGGGGTGGAGGCCCTGGATCTCCCTCCCCTCACCTTCGCGACACGGGCTCTCTGGTTCTCTCCTCCCGAGGGGACCAGGGAGGTGATCCAAGCGGGGGGGTCTGATCCTGACGGGGGGCTGCATGGTTCCGAGCATGCGTTCATCGCAATGATGCCGCTCTATGTCCTGTGCGATCGGTGGGACATCGGGGGTGTTTCTCTACCAATGCACCCGGAGACCGGGAGGCCGCTAGTGTTCGTCTATGACGGGTACGAAGGAGGGATCGGACTTTCGGAGAAGGCCTACTCTCTGTTCGAGGAGATCTCTACCCATGCTCTCCAACTTGTCCAAGAATGTCCCTGTGAGACGGGATGCCCCGCCTGTATCTTTTCGCCCAAGTGCGGCAACGATAACCAGCCCCTTGACAAGCGAGCAACGGTGACGATCCTGAAATCACTCTGTCCGAGCGGGCACCCAGAGGGAGCGATCCCTTTTTTACCGGCATCCATGGTATCCGATGCTGAGTCATCCGAAAAATGAAGACCGCCCCGGGGCTGTCAACCCGTATACTCAGAGATTTCCTGGACTCGGGATTCAAGTAAAACTTTTAAAAAAAACACCTGATCGCCGTTGAGATGCCGTCATGCAGGATGACTGTGCAGGAGGCACTTTCATAGGAATCGCCTTAGACCGGTGTCCCGCCTAGAATAAAGGATGAACCTGCAGGAGCATTCTGATAAGAAAATCGCATCCGCGATTTTCATCAGGAAGGCATCTGACCTATCGGTATCATAGGAGTTTCATTCGAAAAAAAGGATTTATGCCTTTTCCCTGAGCACACAGATTGAGGCGGGCTCCCTCACTAGAAGGGCAAGACTCTCGGAGATGGAGAACTCGAGGCTGTCTCCCACGGGGCCTACAAAACCTGTGGTCATATCCTGGCCGAGGACGATCGATGCATACTGTTTCCCGGTCGCGAGAAGAACCCCGCCACTCTTCAGCGCCGGGGCTTTAAAGACCCCCCCGGTCACGATGGTCCTGATGTGCTCAAGCTCGGTTCCGATACCCTGGAGGTAGCGGCGGAAGAGCAGGTTGTAGCGGGATGGCGCGAGGGCCAGAGTGTAGGGGCCGTGATACCCGGCCTCGTCCAGGGTGATCATTCCCTGGATGATATCGTCCGCTGCCTTTCCCACGGTATTCCATGAAGCCAGTTTCTGCCCGTTCACCCCCTCTGCATTCAGGAGGCCTGAAGCCCCGGCAACTCCCTCAAAGATGATCGAATCTTCCATCTTTGCACACTTGATTGCTGCATCGATCAGTTGGGATGTTGCGAAGGGGAGTCCGTTCTGCTCGTAGGCGATCAGGTCGCGCACGCCAAGAGTAAAGGTGGTGCTGATCATGTGGACCGGCACGAATTTACTCACAAGAAGGCACTCTCCGACCGAACAGTCCTCGAGCGGGACCCCTTTCAGGCCGAGGCCGTAGGGCCCCTCTATGGAGAGGAGCCTCCTCCCGGCCAGGATGCTCTTGGCTGCTTCCACCATGGTCTGATCGAGCAGGTTCCACGTCTCCGCCTGTATCGGCGCATCGTCTCTTCCAAGGTATTTCATCTCCATTGTCTCTCACTCCTTCAATGACCCGATGGTCAACGGTTTTGTATCTCCACCTTCAGCCGGCCCCTTTCCCGCAGGGGCGCCGGCCATCTTTGCGATCTCTGCCTCTACCTCTGCTGCCCCATCTGCATACCATTGCTCCTCATCAGGAGCCAGCTCTTTGAGCAGCCGGAGAAACTCTCCCGCGTGGACCCGCTCTTCGTTTGCGATATCGATCAGGACTTCCTTTGCGAGTTCGTTATCAATCGATTCTGCGAGCTGGGTGTAGATCGAGATCGCTTCATACTCATCGGTTATCATCAGCCGGATCGCACGCACGAGCTCACTGTGTGTGAGCTTCCGGGGACTGACGTTTCCATAAAATGCATTGGCAAATTCAGCCATGTAAATCACTCCGTAGAGTATCACAAGGGCATGGATACCCTTCTAGCGGTAATTCTTCCCTTCACTCTATTTATACGTGTGGTTAAGTGTCAGAGAATGAGGAGTTCTGGTTCATGTAATTCCCTTCCGGGAGGAAAATTCCCTTTCGGGGATTCCTATTGTTTGGAGCGGGATTATTCGACTAAAATGCGAATGAAAATCTGTCATATCTCTTCGGAATGCATTGATAAAACCTGAAATATGATTATTCAAGAAGCACAAGACCTATCGAGACAATATTGCTGTGGATCACTTTTCCATACTCCATATCCCTGCATGGGATAGTGGAGAGCTCCCACCCGGCGTTCTTTGCCGTCGCAAACACATCAATCCCGGCTGATTCCATGCTCGGCCGGACAAGGTCCATGTGCCGGCATTTCCTTCGCATACTTTCATCGACCATTCCCTCGCACTGCTCAGCAATACATTCCTCGCAGAAGATGCAGGGGTACCCTCCAAACCCAAAGGCTTTGTAAAATCCGTCATAAAAGGCTGTTTTTTCTATCATGTGGACCGTAGTGTTTACCCAAAGGATGAGATCCTTATAGAAGTGGTGGAAATCTTCGGGAAGATCGTCTGGTCCGAATGACTCATGGCCGGGAACCCCGTCGAACCTGAGGAGAAGGCCAGTCTGGTATTCACCGACCATTGCCCGTGTCTCATGAGGAGAAGGAGCATACGGGGGGCAGCCAAAGTGTTTAGCATATCCCTTGCAGCCGAATCGGCACTTGAACCGCACCCAGTCCGAGACGATGACATCTGATGCGGGTATTCTTTTTGTTGTTACCCCTTTTTCGGCTGCTATGGCGGTGAGCTTTGCCAGTTCCGTATCCAGACTGAGAATCATCCGTTTCTCTCCCTGGTGGAAGGTGGAGTTCCGGGGATATAGGTTTTCCGGGTATCTTTCCCGTGTTATAGAAATTCAGGCCAGAAGATGCCTACCTGGGTTGCCATCGCTTTCAGTTCATCACGGATATCCCTGTCAATCCTCAGTAGGAGAACACCATAGACCACCGATCCCAGGATAACCAGCACAATGAGATATACCAGGTTTTCAACAGGGAACAGAAACCGCATCCCGCCGACAATAAGGGCCATTATTCCACTCGCCGCGATAATATGCAGGATTGATTTTCTCTCAAATTTCATGGGGATATATTTCCCGAGAACGAAGTATCCGAGAACGGAACTTATCAGAATCGCAATCAGGGTGGCAACGGCTGCCCCGGTTATCCCCAGGACCGGGATCAGGAGAACGTTCAGCACGATGTTCACTATGACGATGACCGAAGTGATCCAGAAGGAGTCTTTCGGGTGATCGAGGGAGTTTAAGGTCATCATCTGGAGGTACTGAAACACATAGATGACATAGAGTGGCAGGAGGACCATGAGGGCAAGAGTGCCGGTGGTGAATGCTTCCCCATAAAAATAATAGAGAAGCTTGTCGCCGAGCAACCAGCCACCGACACAGAAGGGGACTGCCAATACAAGGGAGTACGTATACGCCCGTGAGAGGGCAGTTCCAATGATTTCATAGCTTCCTTCTTCATTCCAGCCACTGAATCGTGGAAATAGGACATATTCCAATGCGAGGGCGACAAATACCCCAAGAGAGGCCAGCTGGAGAGCGACACGATAAACACCGACCTCGGAGTTCCCCATGAAATAACCGATAAGCACCACGTCAATATTCGTCAGGATAAGAATCCCGCTCATGGCAAGAAAGATCCAGAACGAGAAGGTGAACAGGCTCTTTAAGTGAGCCCGGGTAAACATCCGAAAACGCGCTTCAAGATACCGATAATTAAAAAGGAACCCGATTGCAAGGCCTGCGATGAAACCACCAGCAAGACCGGCGATCTGCAGGCCAAAAAAGACGAAGATCACCTGGAGGATGATTCTCGCTAGATTGTTGGCGAGGTTGCTTCCCTGAACCACGCCTGCCTTTCCGAGGCCATAATTTCCCCCTGCTGCTATACCAAACGGCAGATTAACAATGAGGGCGATTACGAGCCACCAGAACAGATCTGAAGCGTTCAGATCAACCAGATAGGGTCGGAAAAGAAACATAATGACCAGAGAAACGGCAAGGAGAATCAGTCTCAATACTGCCGCTGCTGAGTAGAATTCTTCCTGGTCTTTTCCTTCGCTCATCCTCTTGGCTGCGGCATTCCCCAATCCTCCATCGACTATGAGATTGAAAAGTCCGAAATATGCCAGGAACAGGAAATATGCTCCAAGAATAGATGGCCCAAGAACATGGGCAAAATAGAACGTTGAGAGAAATCCAACCGCAGTGATGGCAATATTCGTGCCGATATGAATAAGGCTCTGGCGCCTCACCGCTTCCATATTCATAAACTGCTGAAAAAACGCAGGCTTCTCTGTCACAAAACTCCATTTGGTTTCAAAGGAGATTATTTCTTGCGAGTGAATTATCCCGGAAAACCTATTAGCCTCCAATTCCAAGAAGAGAGCGTGAGCATCCCTTTTGAGCGGGAGTGGAACCTGATATCTCATTCAATGGTTGAAAGTAAACGAATGGCTATATGCTTAAACTGGACCTCCAAAAAACCTTGCCAGGAGGAGTCCGGCTCCCTCACAGATTTTTATCTCCCAAAGTTTATTCAGCTACGGGGGTCTGTCCGCAACACTTATTCTCTGTTCGCGGGGATTCCTGGGCCGTGCAAGATATCCCAGCGTTCAGGACGGTACCCATGAAACCAAAAATCCGGGTGGTCCTTGTAGGGCCATCGATCCGCTTTCTCTCCGGGATCAGTTATTATACCATCAGGCTCGCCAATGCAATTTCAGAATCGACAGAGGTAACGGCAGTCCTCTTTCGGAATATGCTGCCCAGAAGATTTTTTCCCGGGTGGAAGCGGGTAGGGGATCCTCTCTCTACCGTATCTTACACGGCTGACGTCAAAGTCATGGAACTCCTTGATTGGTATAGTCCCATTTCTTGGATGAGGGCTGCAGCCCAGCTGAGGAAGGCGGATATCATCATTTTCCAGTGGTGGACGTCCAGTGTTGCTCACATGTATGCGGCCCTCCAATTTATGCTCTTCCGGAACGTCCCGATTATCATCGAATATCATGAGGTTGTTGATCCCCTCGAACACTCCATTCTTCCAATCCGGATATATTCGGTCCTCATGGGGAGGATCATTAGAACGCGAGCCGATGGTTATGTCGTTCATTCCGAGGCTGACAGGGCTCTTGTTGAAACGTCTTTCCATGTTCCTCATGACAAAGTGATGGTGATTCCTCACGGCCTCTATGACCAGTACTCTGTGATCGAACAAGCCGTTGCACGGAAACGACTGGGGATCGCTGAAGAACACGTGATCCTCTTTTTTGGTCTCCTTCGGCCCTACAAGGGAGTGAAAAACCTGATCGAAGCCTTTGACACCCTCCCCACTGAATTGCTGCACTCCACCCGCCTCCTCATAATCGGGGAGGCCTGGGAGGACAAGGATTCTTTGGCTCGTGCAGAGAAATCACCCAACAGGGAGCAGATCACAATCGTCAACCGTTATATCGCGGACGATGAAGTGCCGGTCTATTTTTCTGCTGCTGACCTCATTGCCCTGCCGTATACCCGTGCGTCCCAGAGTGGTGTTGCCCATATCGCGATGGCCTTCGGTCTTCCAATTATCGCAACAAAAGTCGGAGGCCTTGAGGAGGGTTTACAATCATATTCAGGTGCTCTTTTCATCGCTCCAAACAACAATGAAGAACTGAAAAGAGCATTGGTTCAGCTATTAAGGGAAAAAGGTTCATTTCCTCCTCCGGCAAACCTTGCCTGGAGCGGAATCGGCAAAAAGTGGACCACATTTCTCTCGTCAGTCATCCTCAATGGATCAAAAAAAGGTGCCTGAAATGAAGATCATACAAGTCTGTCCCCGCTATTTTCCCGATATTGGAGGAGTAGAAACACACGTCAGGGAGATTGCCGAAAGACTTGTCAAAATGGGTCACAAGGTTGAAGTGGTTTGTACTGACCCAAGCGGAGTCCACCCTAAAAATGATTTCATCAATGGGGTTTCGATAACCCGATTCCGGAGTTTTGCACCTCATGATGCTTACTTTTTTTCCCCGAAGATGGCATCCTACCTTAAAACACTGGATGCTGAAATCCTCCACGCTCACGGGTACCACGCCTTTCCAGCCTTGTTCGCTATGACGGCCGCACGAAATAAGCGATTCATCTTCACTCCCCACTACCACGGGAAAGGCCATACTTCTCTTCGAAATATGCTTCTTACGTTTTACAATCCCTTTGGGCGGGCTATCTTTCACCGTGCCAATTGGATTATCTGTGTATCAGAGTATGAAAAAAACCTGATTAAAGGAAAATTTGACATACCGGAGGAGAGGTTTACTGTTATTCCCAACGGGCTGAATCTGTCAGAGTTCAAAGGGATCATCGGGGCAAAATATCCACATAGGATCCTCCATGTAGGCAGAATCGAACAATACAAGGGAATCCAGCATGTCATTGGAGCTCTGCCAGAGTTGCCAGGATACACCTTCACCATCGTTGGAAAAGGTCCATATGAACATTCGTTGCAACAGCTGGCTGCCGACATAGGAGTGTCAGATCGCGTCACCTGGAAAAAGGATCTCTCAAGACAGGATTTGCTTCAGGAATATGCATCGGCAGGATTGATGATTTCACTTTCTTCATTTGAAGCCTATGGGATTACCGTAGCAGAAGCCCTGGCAAGCGGCCTGCAAGTGATTGTCAACAAAAACGGGGCTTTAGAAGAGTTCGTTGACGGGACTACCTGTATCGGGATTGAACCTTCTGCAAAGAATGTAATCGGAGCCATCAGATTACTGAAACCAAGCCAAAGTTACCAGAAACGAATCATCGACTGGAATGAAGTTGTTGAGAGAACTGTTAAAACATACATAAAAGACTAAAATAACTTTTCTTAAGCATTTAAAGGCGTAAATGCTCTGAATGGGATTAAGAAACATATATTGGATGAAACCACTGATAAATAAGAATTAATCGATGAAAGTTATCCATTGGAATATTTCAAAAAAGAATCAGCCTCTTTCAGGAGTGAAACGGTATGAGGATGAATTGTATCAAAAATTTCATGATTTATATCCCTCTGACGATTTAAAAAGGGTACAACGGTCCGATAATCTAATTTTTGGAAGTACCTTTTTATCTTGGATCTATCGTTATACACAAAACGATGCAGATATTGTACATGCAACCTTTCAGACTATCGCGCCAGTTGCATATTATAGGAGACCTAAAAAATTTATTATTACAGTTCTGGATCTGACACCAATAATCTATCCTGAAACTCAAACCGATATTTCTACAAAGATCCAATGGAAGCTAACGCCAAGGGCGTTAAAATTCCCTGACCATATTATCACCATTTCTGAATTTACTAAAAATGAGCTTATTCGATTATGGGATTTTGAAGAGAAAAATATCGATGTTGTATACCTTGGAGTGGACCATTCAAGATATTTTCCCATGGATAAAGTAAGCTGTAAAGGAAAATTCGGACTCAATCCTGATGAAAAATACATCCTCGTTGTGGCATCCAATTTACCCCATAAAAGGATGGATATTACCAAGAATGTTTTCGACCAAGTTAAACAAGAGTTCCCAGATATAAAATTACTTAAGGTTGGGTATGGAGATACCCTCCAAGGGAAAGGGATAATCAATCTAGGCTGGGTGAAAGAAGAGGATATGCCATTCCTTTATAATGCTGCTGATATATTTCTTCATACGGCGGAGTATGAGGGATTTGGTCTCCCTGTCCTCGAGGCAATGGCATGTGGCGTTCCTGTTGTTGTAAGTAAATGTGCAAGTCTCCCGGAAATTGTTGGAGACTGTGGCGAGCTGATTGATCTTTCAGTTTCTGATTATTTAGAAAATTTTGTCAATGCAATTGTCCGAACCCTCAAAGAAGGCTCCACAAAAGATGGACTTGAAAGGGTCAAATTATTCACATGGGAAAAAACAGCTAGAGAGACATACCGGTTATACAAAGAAGTGATGAAACAGAATTAATAATGTCACAATATCGAAATTATGGTTCAGTGAAAAGTTTGCATCATATTTCTGGGGGATATCGTAAATTTTTTTCATGTTTGAAATCTAAATAGTGGACTTATATATGGCAAAGTCTGCTTTGATCACGGGAATAACCGGTCAGGATGGCTCATATCTTGCGGAACTATTGGTCGATAAAGGATATGATGTATATGGTCTGGTCAGGAGACTGAGCACACCCAATACAACAAGGATTGAGAACATTGCTGACAAAGTAATATTACTTGAAGGAGATCTTACCGATCAAAGTTCATTGAACGTTGCAGTCCAGACAGCCCAACCGGATGAAGTGTATAATCTTGCAGCACAATCTTTTGTTGCTACTTCATGGAACCAGCCGGTCTTGACTGGGGATGTAACTGGATTGGGTACAACCAGAATACTTGAAGCAATACGCCAATTCAGCCCGAGTGCCAAGATGTACCAGGCATCCAGCAGCGAGATGTTTGGAAAAGCAGATGTTCCGCAAAGCGAAAGCACGCCGTTTCATCCACGAAGTCCTTACGCAGTCGCCAAAGTCTATGCTTACTATGCGACAGTCAACTACCGCGAAAGTTATGGTATGTTCTGTTGCAATGGCATTCTTTTCAACCATGAATCTCCCCGGCGTGGCATTGAGTTCGTGACGAGGAAAATCACCGATGGTGTTGCAAGGATATACCACGGATTATCCAAGGAATTAAGACTTGGAAACCTCGATGCAAAGAGGGATTGGGGTTTTGCAGGTGACTATGTTAAAGCTATGCACCTCATCCTACAACAGAAAGATCCCGATGATTTCGTCATTGCGACCGGCGAAAGCCACTCTGTCAAAGAATTTGTTGAGTTATCATTCGCAGAGGCGGGACTTGACTGGAAGAAGTACGTCACCCAAGATGAGCGATTCATGAGACCTGCCGATGTTCCGGATTTAAGAGGGGATATCACCAAAGCGAAGCGAAAATTAGGGTGGGAACCTGACACAAAATTCAATGAATTAATTAGGATGATGGTGAAAGCTGATTTAGAAAAATATGGAAAAAATAGCGTATTTAAATGATAACAGATTTTGGCTCTGTAGAATTCCTCACTAGCAACGAGAAGAGAGAATAAAGCATCATTCGGGAGAGGTTATAGAGGATCACTTTCATTTTGATCTCCTTGACCTGGAGCCTGGACTATCTGGCATTAAAAGACTCCCAGTATTTCCTTTTTAGGGCAGAGAATGCGGTTTCCACCTTTTTCCGTTGATGATACACTTCTAAGTCAAACGATTGAGCGAGCCTCTTCCGGTAAAAACCAGAGATGCGCTTCCGTTTTCTTGTTCGGACAGAGATGATGGAGTATGCGTGAAATGTATCCCTGATCAATTCATCCGACTGTCGGCAGTAAAATTCAACTATTTTTAATTATTTCCGACTGTCGGCAGTATACGAAGCCGACTCGAAAACCCAGTGCGAAGTGGTTGTATTTCCTTTTCCGGAGGGTCAGACAGATTGAAGAAATTGTTGGTAACAGGAGGGTTTGCCAAATACTCAACTATAATTCCGAATTAGTAGACATCGTTCACTTGCTTGGGCAACCGGTGGAAAAATATTACTCGCTCAAAAAATAATGCCGAGTGTCGGCTCTATTATTGTTGGAATCTATTTTCGAAAAAATTTTGAATAATCTTCATAATATGGAAAATCGAAAGTTGGAAAATCATCGGATGAAGATGGATAGGTCCAGAAGGAGCCATTTTTAAAGATTTTAGAGAAGTCACATCGTTCAAAAAAAAATTTGCAGATAGAAAGTCGATCCAGTACGAGATGTAATGACGATCTCATTTTGTAATGACTCATATTAAATATATGTTGAATTGTCGTGATATTTTCCCATTCCAGAGAATTAGTCACTTTAATTGGTAATTTAAGAAGATACTTTATAATAAATGCCACTCGAAGATATGCGACAAAAGCTCCTTGCATATGCCAAAAAGCAACCTTTCTGTCATTGAAAAAATCAATAGAATGATAACGAATATAGCTAAATGGAGCAAGATTAAGATTGTGCGTGAAAAAATAGAGCGGATTCGAAAATAATATTAAATCTGGATTGTTTGCCTTAATATCCAATGGATTGTTTTGGAGGATACGGTCGGTATGAATGAGATGGGATAAAAAATCCTGATCACTTGCGATAATTTTTCTTGTTCGATAACCCGCCCATTTTTCCTTATATGATTTTTCCCATCCATTTCTCTCTTTCCATGCTTGGGAAGAGTATTTTTCAACATTACTACAAAAAAAATCCAGATTTTTCTTATAATCTTCAAGCCATGATGGGTCTCTTATTGAAACAAAAGCAGGGCAACCTTGAAGTGCGAAGGTGAATTTACCAAGTTTTTTTTCTAGATTTTCGGGTGTTTCATTAAATATTATATCTCCATCATAGTGAATAATTGGAGAGTCTGAATAAATATCTTGAAGAACAAGCCATCGGAGAAAACAATTCTTTTCGTATATGCCAAATCTGTTCAAACATGAATATTCCTTGGCATATTTTCTATAAACCAATGAACCATCAACTAGGGTGTACCCGATCTGTTCCAAGCTTTCCTTGTAATCAGGTTCTAATTTTTCGTATCCTTCAAGAAAAACAACATCGATTTGGTTTTTAGATCTGAGGTCTATATTTCTCTTTCCAATCCATAAAGTCGGGACATTACGTTCCGACTTCCAACCGGAGGTTTCTATCCAACCCACCGTAACATTTTCCATGTCAATAGGCCTTAATAAGTTATTTAAAATAGATATATTATTAAAATTAATTGTAGTCTTGCGGGAACGTTAAAGAGAACCGATTTTTCAAGAATTCCCTTCAATTTTCTATGGGTTGCAACTACCAAGAAAGAATGCGAATTAGACATCAAAACTCTTTATAATCTTTTATTTTTCTTACTGAATCTGACATAAGATCGTATACATCCATTTCATTTATCAAAGAGATTCTGTCGAGCCCCCTGACATAGGACATCATATCATTTTTATCCCGAGATTCATTGAATGAAGAAGAAATATAGCCTTCTGTGGGAGTCAGAGTTATAAATAATGATGAGTATTCCTTCTTAACAAAAAAAGCATTATTTCCAGCACTTGTACACCCTATGAAAGCGTACCCTTTTTTCTCGGCTAGAGAACAGAGAGCTCTTATCGATGCCCCAAAATAAAGATAGGAAAAATGAGCTTTTTTTCGATCAAAATCAGGAGTATACGGTATTGTAATAGCATGTTTGTTGCCAAAAATGCTATTATATTCACATATCACAATAATTGGGTCTATTGTAGTAATGGCGTCCCAAATCCAATAGTCATTTCCATCAATATCTATACTTAATAAACCAATTTTTCCGGTAAATCCCACTTTTTCAAAAATATCGTTTATATTCTCTCTTGTAATATATTCATTTAACGCCTGTAAATCATATTTCCAGGAGATGGATTCTTTATATATCTCCTCAAGTTCAGACTTATTTGAATCAATAATAAGACCTGACCAGTTGTTGTTAATCAGTAAAAAACGAGTGTTAGATTCTCGATAATTACCCACTCCAAATTCTATGAATCTGTCTTTTTTTATTGGTATCTTGTTTATTAAATACTGAATTATTCCATCTTCTCCAAATTGGGAAAATACTCTAAATTCAATTTCAGAAAGGGAAGCGACTTCTTTTTTAAATTTTAATTTTTCAATTAATATTTTTGCTAATAAGATTGAGTTGGCATCTAGTTTTTCAATAATATCATTATTCAAATATTTAAAATATTTTTCAATATACTTGTTTAGTATCATATTTGATATTTTAGTTGGATTTATTTTGATTCTTTCTAAATGGATAATATCTTGTAGATAGGGATGAAAAATAGAGAAGTAAAATGAAAATAGCAATTTTTCATGACTACTTTGGGGCAATTGGAGGTGGAGAGAGGGTTACTCTCGATCTGGCCACCGCATTAAATGCTGATATTATCACCACCGATACCGATTCCATAAATGCATTGAATACCTCTGTTAAAACCAGAAGTCTTGGTAAGACGATAAAATTCTACCCATTAAAACAGATATCCGCAACAGGTATGTTTTATTTAGCCGATTTTTCGGAATCTTATGATTTTTTTATTTTTACAGGAATCTGGAGTCATAACGCAGCCCGTAGACATTCTCCAAATCTTTGGTACTGTTACACACCACCCCGGGTATTTTACGACCTCTATCAAACATCCCTTTATCGGCACGACTTCGTGAAACGGCAACTTAATCGCCTTTGGATTTCTTGTCACCGAATACTAGATCAGCAATCCGTACACAAAGTTGACCATATTGCGACAATCTCTGATAATGTGCGCCGCCGGATTAAGCAATACTATAATAGAGATGCCAATGTCATTTATCCTCCAGTGAATACATCTGAGTTCACATTCAGGGAATATGGGGATTTCTGGTTATCAGTGAACCGACTATATCCGGAAAAACGGATCGATCTTCAAATCGAAAGCTTCAGAAAAATTCCTGATGAACGGCTTTTAATCGTTGGAGGATATGCAGAAGGGGATCGTCAGGACCGATACGTTACGAAGTTAAAAGAGACTCTGCCTCAAAATATCGAGATCATAGGTGAAGTTACAGAGAATGAATTACATGATTATTATTCTCGATGCAGAGGCTTGGTTTGCACGGCAATAGATGAAGATTTTGGACTTACCCCATTAGAAGCAATGGCATCTGGGAGACCTGTTGTTGCAGTAAATGAGGGGGGGTTTCGTGAAACTGTAACACAGGATACGGGGATACTTACCGATGCCCAACCCAGAGTGATTGCTAAAGCAATCAGGGAGATATCGAAAAATCCCGATTCTTATAAAGAGGCCTGCATCAAAAGGGCTTCACAATTCGATATCGCTATCTTTAAAGAGAAGATGCGAAATCTTGTAAATAATATTGCTTAGAATCTGACATCTATTTTGGATAATCTCTATCCGAACCCTTATCTTCCCTCTATCCCATTACTCCCACATGACCCCTCCCTCCGGCTGTCTGATCTGTGGTGCCGATCTCGAATACCTTGACCAGCCGGAGGAGATGGAATGCCAGTACTGCAAGCGGGTCTGTAAATCCACGACCTGGTGCGTGAACGGCCACTATATCTGCGACCGGTGCCACCGGCTGGATACCGAGGACCTGATCGAGGTGATCTGCCTCCAGAGCACCGAAGACAACCCGTTCATCCTCATGGAGCGGATCTTCTCAAGCCCTAGGGTGATGACGCACGGGCCCGAGCACCATTTCCTGGTCCCCGCAGTCCTGGTTGCTGCATTCTACAATCATACCCGGCAACCGGGGAAGAAAGAACTGGGGATCAAGAATGCACGGCACAGGGCTGGGCTGGTGAAAGGGGGGTCCTGTGGGCTGCTCGGTGACTGCGGTGCAGCGGTCGGGACCGGGATATTCGTGAGCATCGTTACCGGCGCTACCCCGCTCTCACGCGAAGAATGGCGCATGGCCAACCTGATGACCGCGAGAGCGCTCGAGAAGATCGCCCTTCATGGTGGTCCCCGGTGCTGTAAAAGGAACACGTTCCTCGCACTGCAGGAAGCGATCCGGTTCATATCAACAGAGATGGGGATTCACCTCCCTGAACCGGGGAAGATATCCTGCCGTTTCTCTGACCAGAACAGAGAATGCCTGAAGGATCGATGCCCGTTTTACAACGGAATCTGATCTGATCAGGATTGACAGAGATAGGGAATTGCGAGATGAAGTCGTTGACAGATTTTCTTCAGCTTTTTCTTCCAATTTTCCTTCGACCATTGAACGATGCTCGGAAAAAAGGGGTGCGATATCAGTACGGGGATATGGGGAGAGGGAAATCCCGTGCACCTTTCTCCTCCTTATTCTCCCCTGTATTGCTCCAGAACTTTCCTGATAATCCGGCTCGTGCTCGAGCACGAGTCCCCGGGATACTGGTCAATCCGTACAACATCGGAGCTTATTCCTCGTGACCGGAGATCAGCGACCAGCTTTGCCTCATCGAAATGCTGATTGAATCCGATCGTGATGATCGCGGGCTGAATCTCGCGGATTGGTCGGAACATGTCATGCAGGTCACCGAGCACCGCGTGATCGACCGGTTTTAACGCTCCGACCATCTTCATCCGCTGGTCTTCCGGGATAACCGGTCTTGGTTTGTGCCGGACATTGGCGTCCCTCGCGATGATCACGTACAATTCGTCACCGAGCCTGCGCGACTCCTCCAGGTAATAGAGATGCCCCGGATGGAGCAGGTCAAAGGTTCCCGTGGCAACGACCGTCTTCAATCGATCACCCCGATATCAACAGGCATACCATTAGCGGAAAAACAGCGCCAGTCATCCACCTCATAGGGGAATCCCACGATGATGTGGTATCTCCCGGTCCTGGGGAAGAAGGCCAGATCGGCATCGGATGGGCGGATGACCCCGTTCGGGTGGGAGTGGACGCTCCCGGCGAGATGGGTGTCAAGCGGCATCATATCAAGGAAGAGGCTTGCGGAACGAACGGTGCTCGTTGTCCCCGGCAGGAGATTGATCTCCTCGATGATACCCTCCTCTTCACGGAGAAGCCCGGCATACTCGTTCGGGTGCTGCTCCCGCCCAAGCTGGAGCAGGAGGGAGAGCAGATCTTTTCGTATTCCCCTGATACGCATATCCTGTCCTAGTTTTAGGACGGAGGAGAGATTAAACCAGGGGGTGCACCCCCCTGGTTCAGAACGGCCCGTCCTGCTCAAAACTTCTCCCGAACCTGATGGCAAGTTCCGCCTTATAGAGCTCTGCACCGAGATAGGCTGCGTGATCGAGGAGCGAAACCTCCCCGGATTCCTGGATCGCATGGAAGACCCCTGCCCATGAACGTCCCCGGTATGCCTTTCCGCCGATAACCGCGACAATCTCCTCGCCCTCGATCCCGATCCGGAAATTCCCGCAGGGATCATAGGTAATCTCCTTTGGCATCGTTTCTGCCCGGATCTCCTCGCAATACTCCAGGGGAGGTTCCCGCCTCCTCCGCTTCTCCTTGAGTATGAGCAGGTCGATCCCGAGATCCTTCGGGTAAGGCCGTTCCGCGGCGAGCACCATCATCTCAGTCGCCCTCCGCATCTCCCTGATGGACCCCCGGGTCTTGTCCGAGTGCTCGCTCGTGAATATCACCGATGCTTTCACCTCCATGGCCATCCCGGCAAGGAGGGCGTTCACCCCGGGCGAATCGGCATCGATCAGTTCTGCCACGTTCCCTGCCCCAAAAAAGAGCGGATAGCCCGGGTCGGTAAAATGAGAGAGTGAAGCGATCAGCCCGGAACCGGCAGGGGTGAGTAACGGGTCGGCTATGATGCAG
This sequence comes from Methanomicrobiales archaeon, assembly GCA_012516785.1. Taxonomy (GTDB): domain Archaea; phylum Halobacteriota; class Methanomicrobia; order Methanomicrobiales; family Methanospirillaceae; genus UBA9949. The sequence goes on along the minus strand of JAAYWH010000104.1, from coordinate 10,861 downwards.
GAGATCCCGGCCTCCTCTGCAAGCCTGATATTCTCCTCAAGGGATCGCTCTCCAGGAACGACCACCGCACCCGTACCACACTCTGCCACCCTTCTTCCCACAATCGGGAGGTTCCTGTCAGAGAGCGAGAGGACAAGGTCCGCCCGCGGAAGCCCTGCAACGATCAGCACGGGATCCTGGGTGTCGATGGCGAGGGGGCCTGGAAGATCCGAAACCTCGGAAAAGACCCGCTTCACCTCAGCAGGGGTAGCATCGAACCCGAATCCCAGGTCCACGATATCAGCCCCCGATGAAAAAGAGGAGAGCGCCCTTGCCCGGATATCCGGTTCCTTGTGGGCATCCATGATCTCGACAAGGACCTTCATCCGGGAATTTCCACCAATCTTCACCCCCCTGATGAGATACTCAGATTCCGCCTCCCGCTCCTTCAGGGCAATGGTCCGTACAGCCTCATCCCGTCGCTCGCTTGCCAGGAGATCATCGGCAGGGATGATACGGGAGAGGGGAATCGAGCCAAGGAGGGGCAGGATGAAGGCAAGATCAGCGGCATGGCGGGGTCCCCGATATATGGGCACCCCTGTCCGCTGTTCAACCCCATCGAAGGATGCCGTGCACATGCCGGAGACAAGGACAAGGTCGTATTTCCCTTCCCCTATGAGCCCTTCCAGCTGGGCCGGGGTGAGAAAGGAAGCAATCTCGCCTGTTACGGCAACAACAGCGTCCATCCCCTCCGCTGCCTTTCTGACCATCCCGGCGGTTGCAGATCCGGTTGGGAGGAGGATGCGCATAAGTTTCCTTAATACCAGTGAGATAAAAAGTCATATGATAGCATGCTTTCCTGCGACCTTCATGTCCATACCATTTTTTCACGGGACGGGGAGAGTACCCCCCTGGAGATCATACGGAGGGCTGAGGCTGTCGGTCTCGATGCGATCGCGATAACAGACCACGATACAGTGGAGGGAGCCATAGCCGCACTCAGTATCCCGACGAGCCTTGTGATCATCCCGGGAATTGAGATCTCGACGCGGCAGGGGCATCTGATTGCGCTTGGCGTTAGCGAGAAGATACCCGCCGGGCTGGATGTGATCGAGACTATTCACCTGGCAAAAGAGAGAGGCGCAGTCCTCATTCTCCCCCATCCGTACCATGTCTGGCGACATGGTGTCGGAAGGAAACTCCGCTCAGCCTTATACACGGTCGATGCCATCGAGGTTTTCAACAGCCGGTACATCGTCGGCTCGGCAAACCTCAAGGCAGCACGGATGGCGCGGCGTATCTGCAAGCCCTGCGTGGGAGGATCCGATGCCCATCATGCACGGTACGTCGGATTCGGCAGGACCACCATCGACGCAAAGAAGGACTGTGGATCCATCCTTGCCGCGATACGGGAAGGCAAGACCAGTGCCGCCGGTAAGATGACCCCCCTCCCGAGTTACACCCGCCAGACTATCAGGAATACATGGAAGAAGTTCAGGCGCCGGATCTCCCACCGGTAAGGCTTGCGTGCAGGGTTGCCTATCTCGGTGACCGGTTTTTCGGATCCCAGATGCAGGCAGCAGAGCGGACCGTGGAGGGGGAGTTCGTGGCCGCATGTACCCGGCTCGGCCTCTTTTCTGACTACCGGAAGGCAGGTTTCCTTGCCGCGGGGAGGACGGACCGAGGGGTCCATGCAAGGGGGCAGGTCTTTTCATTTTCCACTATATATCCCTCGCGGGCACTCTCTGCTCTGAACTGGCAGCTTCCCCTGGACTGCTGGATCAGCGGATATGCAAAGGTCGATGCAGGATTCCATCCGAGATATGACGCAAAGGTACGAACCTACCGGTACTATTTCGGGACGACCCACCTTGATGAGAAAGCGATGGACTCCGCTGCCCATCGTTTTGTAGGTACACACGACTTCTCAGTTTTTTCAAGGACCAGTGAGCGAAATCCCGAGCGGACGATCACCTCCGCAAGGGTCTGGTGCGAAGATCGTACCTGTGTATTTGAAGTGACGGGTGACAGCTTTCTCTGGAACATGGTGCGACTCATGGCCGCATCGCTCCTGCGTATCGGGCAAGGGTTGGAGGGTGAGGAGAGGATTGTGCAGCGGCTTGATGGTGAACGGAACTCGCCGCTTTCGCCTTTACCGCCCGACGGCCTCATCCTCTGGGAGGTGAACTGCGGAATCACCTTCAATCCCATCCCTGTCGAGGGGAAACGGCAGGGATTTCTCGCACGGCTCCGGGAGCATCATACTGCACTCGAACGGGTGGTCCGCGACCTGAACGAAGGCAACCGATGAAGCCTGTTCGTAACGGAGCCGGTGAAAGTGAAAATTGGGATGAGAGAGATCCTTCATTCACGACATCGATGTAACTCCGCATGGTGGCCTAAGAGGGGAAAGACAGTAAGGGATCAGTCCTGCATGCACCCTCTGCATCTCTCCTCTCATAATTACCCCATCCATCATCGCCAGTGATGTTGCAGGGATCATTCAGAGGGAACAGAGGCATTGGAACAATCCTTCCGAAGGATGTGTACACTTTCACATCCCTGTGATCCGTTCATGCACACCCCCTGCAATTGTCAATGCACTTCTCGCGATGCTATCCTCTCAAGGCTCAAAGAACAGAATACAGCGTACAAGGAAATCTGCCAGCTCACGGCTTATTCATGCACGAAGCGGTGCCTCTTCCCTGCATGCAAACGCGCAGAGACGATGACCTTCATCCCTGGATTCTTCACAGAGACCACCCGGCCGACGAACTCTGGATGACCCTCCATCTTCATCACCCAATGGGGTTTATCTTACAGGGATGGCACCGTTTGCCTGTACGAGATGCGGAAAATGTTGCATAAGCCTTGGGAGACATATCCGGATCGAGGGGAGCCTCTCCACCGTGCAGTATTACTGCCGCGTTGCCGTTAGTGGTGAACTGCTACCGGTATCCGTCCAGCCGGAACTTCGGGAACTCTTCGCATCAGGTGACCAGGATCCAGCCTGGTGCCCGTTCCTCAGGAAAGACGCTGCTGGCCTCTTCACCTGCACAATTTACCAGACACGTCCCCGCATCTGCAGGGAATTCCGGTGCAGGACGATGATAATCTATGACCAGAGCGGCCGGGAGGCGGGGTATGTCAAGGGAAGGAGGACCCTGGTATCAGGCGACGCCGGCCTTGAAGACGTATGGCAGAAGATCCCTTCAGGCGCGGATGATACCTCCCTCAAAGGGATACTCCGGAACCATGGATACCGGGCCGAATCTCTTGATTAAAGGCATTCATCCCCAAGAATTACCAGAATACTACGCTTATTACTGATGGAAAGCTAACCTTTTTCACGATTTTCCATGACCGAGATCCCCAAAGAAGAGTTTATACTGAAGTGCACATCGGCTTGTGCAGGGTGCCCTTCTACCCTTATTCTCCGGTATGTACTCAAGGCAGCAGGAGCTGATACCGTGCTGGTGGTCCCTGCCTGCTGCACCAGTGTTATCCAGGGTATCTATCCCAATACTGCAGTGAATGTTCCCGTGTATAATGTCGCGTTTGCCGCAGCTGCTGCCTGTGCATCCGGAATGAGCGAGGCGTTTCAGAAAGCCGGTAAGAAGACCAACGTGATAGTCTATGCCGGCGATGGTGGAACGGTTGACATCGGGATCCAGGCTCTCTCCGGTGCATTCGAGCGGGAGACCGATTTCCTGTATATCTGCTACGATAACGAAGCCTATGGCAATACTGGTATGCAGCGTTCGGGTTCCACCCCGATAGGTGCCCGCACCACCACCACGCCAGGGGGGAAGGTTCATGCAAAGAAGGATCTCGATGCCATTGTTGCCGCCCACAATCCTTCCTACCTCGCAACAGCCTGTGCTGCCTACCCCCAGGACCTCTTTAAAAAAGTGCAAAAAGCACTCACACTGAGGGGCTCAAAGTTCATCCATGTCCTTGCACCCTGCCCGCCCGGATGGCGCTTCTCCTCGGAGATGACTGTTGAGATGGGGAAACTCGCGGTGAGATCCGGCCTGTGGATCCTCTATGAGAGTGAGTTTGGGAAAGTGACCATCAACGGGCCATCCAAGGCTGCGATGATCAAACCGATCCCCATCGAGGACTACCTTTCAGTCCAGGGCAGGTTCAAGGGGATCGACAGGAAGGCTATCGATGCTTTAAAGTCTCAGGCAGAGCAGCGGGCAAAGCACCTTCAGAAGGAGGCCGAAGGGATATGCTGACGATTGCCACCGGGAACAAGGCGGTCGCAGCTGCGGTGAAGGAGGTGAAGCCCTATGTCATCGCAGCATACCCGATCACCCCGCAGACCGAGATTGTCGAACAGATCGCTGAGTATGTGACCTCGGGTGAACTGGACAGTCGCTACATCCCGGTCGAGAGCGAACATTCAGCAATGGCAGCCTGCATCGGCGCAAGCATCACGGGTGCCCGGACCTTCACTGCAACAAGTTCGCATGGGCTCCTCTACATGCACGAGATGGTCAACTGGGCAGCAGGGGCACGGCTGCCCATCGTGATGGCCAACGTGAACCGGGCAATCGGGCCGGGCTGGAACGTCTGGGCTGAGCATACCGATGCCTTCCAGGAACGGGATACCGGCTGGCTCCAGGTCTACGTCAGCACCGTCCAGGAAGCATACGATACCACCCTCATGGCGTTCAGGATCGCGGAACACGCCGACGTGATCCTTCCCGTGATGGTCAACCTGGACGGATTCCTCCTGTCGCATTCCATGCAGTCGCTCGACACCCTGAATGCGGGGGACTTCGTTCCGCCCCTCCATCTGCCGCATGCCATCGATGTACTGAATCCTGCCGGTTACGGGACGCTCACCGGACCAGATGAGCACTTCAGGTTCCGGTGGGAGATCGAGAAGGCAATGAGAAGATCCCGGAAGGTCATTGCGGAGACAGAGAGGGACTTTGCCGAACGGTTCGGAAGGAGCTATGGGGTTGCCGAGGAGTACCGTTATGAGGATGCAGATGTTGTGGTCATTGCGATGGGAACCCTCGGTAAGGAGGCAGAAGTGGCGGTTGATCTCCTCAGGAATGAAGGGGTGAACGCAGGATCCCTCCGTATCAGGTGGCTGCGCCCCTTCCCAGATCTCGACCTGTCGGGGCGGGAAGTCGTGGTCATTGACCGTGACTACTCCTTTGGATTCGGAGGAATTATTGCCCAGTCGCTGATGGCCAGGCAACGGGTCGACCTGTATAGCGTGATTGCTGGTCTCGGGGGCCAGGAGGTCACCTATGATGACATTGCAGGGTTTGTGCGGGAGAGGAGACCCGGCACCGAGCTCTGGTTCGGGGTGAACGGCAATGTATGAGATTCGTATCCACTCCCGCGGCGGGCAGGGTGGTGTGACGGCTGCCCGGCTCCTTGCTCTTGCGGCTTTCCGGGATGGGAAATATGCAACGGCGTGCCCATTCTACGGGGCAGAACGGCGCGGTGCTCCGGTCGTCTCCTATGTCAGGATCGATGACCGGCCGATACGGGTCTACAGCCAGATAAGGAATCCGGATCTGGTCATTGTGCTGGATCCGAGCGTGATGGAAGTCGTGGATGTCCTTCATGGGCTGAAAAGGCATGGTAAGGTGCTGATGAACGGTACTACCACCGAGAAGATACACGGCGCCCCGGCCTTTGCGGTCGATCTTACCGGGATAGCACTCCGGGAGAAGCTGGTCATTGCCGGAAGCCCGATACTGAACACCCCGGTTCTCGGGGCACTTGCAAAGATGGGGATAATATCTGTTGATTCGGCTAAAAGCGCCATAAGGGAGATGTTTTCCGATGAACGCAATGTCAGGGCAGCAGAAGCAGCCTTCCAGGAGCTGGTGATATGAGTACCCGTCCTGCAATCAGCAGACCGGTCAAGGGGGCTTCAGGAAAGACCGGATCCTGGCGGGTATTCAAACCCGTTGTTGACAAGGAGCGATGCAATGCATGCGGCATCTGTGCCATGTTCTGCCCCGATGCGGCAATCAGCGAGGACCTTGTGGTTGATCTCGATTTCTGCAAGGGATGCGGTATCTGTGCACACGAATGCCCCAAGAAAGCAATATCAATGGAACGGGAAGAGAAATAAACGCGGCTGTAACTTTCTATCTCTCTTTTTTATCAGACATTCTGTGTGCCCGCGCTGATTGAGCTGTTTTCTATAGTCTTGGAGTAGATATTGGCCATCTGACCCACCCGATTTCTCGAGACCTGGAACTATCCGGGAACGAATCATGAACGTTCCTCGATAGAGAGTGGTGTTACGTGATCCAGTTCAAAGCTTGGGAGATGTGATCAGGAGGGGACTTTGATCTTCACTGGAATTATCATAGTCAACAGGTGTTCATGATGTGAACTGAACGACAGGAAGACGATCAGTCTTTCCCTTCAATGGGACATTTGGCCACATACTCCAGGTCGAACTTGTAGAAATGGGTGAATCCGCAGTTCCTGCAACGGGCGGTGAAGTGATTGCAGCCGATGGCCAGGTCGTGGGGACCGGTGGTCCGGCAATTCCGGCAGGATGCATCGGACACGATGTTCCAGACATCATAGCACCCAATCCTGGTAAAACTTCCCTCCTTTGTAACCTCCTCCCGCCGCGGGATAAAGATCCGGGTGGCACCACAGTTTTCACAGATCACCTGGGACTGGTAAGGGACCGCCTTTATAATCTGGTCTGCCTCCTTGTGGCAATGGTAGCAGGTCGTCCGGTACCTGGTGAAAATGAACCGGTCCGTCATGCATGATCATTTCCATGGAGGCTATAAGAAAGTAGTCCCCAGTAAAATTGCGACTGTTAGGAGTGCCGGGTGTCGGAAATTCACACATTAATGTTCGAGAAAATAGGGATTTTTCAGGGGAATAGGTGAGTCTGATGGGATTAATAGTCTCCCATGCCACCCATGCCGCCCATGCCACCCATGCCGCCCATGCCTTCCATGCCTCCCGGGGGTCCCTGGGGGGCTGCTGTCTTGGATGCGGCGATGACATCGTCAATGCGGAGGATCATCACTGCCGCTTCTGCGGCACTTGAGATGGCCTGTGTCTTGACACGGAGCGGTTCAACGACACCTGACTTGAGCATATCCTCGGCTTTTCCGTCGAACACGTTCAAGCCAACGGTCTTCTTGCCCTTCTCATGAGCTGCGCGAAGCTCCACGAGCATATCAATCGGATCAAGACCTGCATTCTCAGCAAGGGTCCGTGGGATGATCTCAAGGGCGTTTGCAAATGCCTCGATGGCAAGCTGTGCACGACCTCCGACCGTTGCTGCATATTCACGGAGACGGAGCGAGAGTTCGATCTCCGGGGATCCGCCACCAGCGACGAGCTTCTTGTCCTCAAAGACGACTCCGACCACGCGGAGTGCATCTTCGACCGCACGCTCAATCTCGTCTACGACATGCTCAGTCCCGCCACGTACAATGAGGGAGACGGCCTTTGGGTTCTTGCATTCGACAACAAAGATCATCTCCTCGCCGGAGACCTTCTTCTCCTCGACAAGCCCGGCATATCCAAGCTCGTCCTTGGAGATGGCATCGATGCTTGAGACAAGGTTGCCACCCGTTGCACGGGCAAGTTTCTCCATGTCACTCTTCTTGACACGCCGGGTTGCAAAGATGCCGGCCTTTGCGAGGTAATGCTGGGCGATATCATCAATCCCTTTCTGGCAGAAGAGGACGTTTGCCCCGGATGCGACAATCTTATCCACAATATTCTTGATCATCCGCTCTTCTTCATCAAGGAAGGCCTGGAGCTGATCAGGGCTTGTGATGTTGATCTCGGCGTCGACCTCGGTTTTCTTGAACTCGACTGCGGCATTCAGGAGGAGAATCTTTGCGTTCTTCACCTTTTTCGGCATTGCCGGGTGGACCCGTTCCTTGTCGATGAGTACTCCCTCAACGATCTCAGAGTCGTCAACGGATCCACCGACTTTCTTCTCCACCTTGATGTTATCTTTGTCGACCGTCCCGTCGTCATCGGCTACCATCATGACAGCCTTTACCACAAGGTCACAGAGCTTCTCCTTTGATGCCTCGGCACCCTTACCGGTCATTGCGGTCTCTGCGATCTTCTTCAGCATCGCTGCATCAGTTGGCTTGATGGTGATGGCGATGTTCTGCAGGATCTCCTGGGCTTTTTCAGAAGCCTGGCGGTATCCCTGGGCGATTACTGTCGGGTGAACGTCCTGTTCGAGCAGATCTTCTGCCCGCTTCAGCAGTTCTCCGCCGATGACCACGGCCGTGGTGGTGCCGTCCCCGACTTCATCGTCCTGGGTCTTTGCTATCTCCACCATCATCTTTGCTGCCGGGTGCTCAATGTCCATCTCTTTCAGGATGGTGACCCCGTCATTGGTAATCACGACATCGCCGATCGTGTCGACAAGCATCTTGTCCATGCCCTTGGGGCCGAGCGTGGTCCGTACTGCGCTTGCAACGGCCTTTGCGGCGGTAATATTCATACCCTGTGCATCGCGTCCACGGGTACGTGAACTTCCTTCTTTCAGAATAAGGATCGGTTGTCCTCCAAGCTGCTGTGCCATAGATATTCACCACTTGTAGCGATAAAATTGGTTTGTGGTTCTATATAAAATTTATGACTTATCGATCAGCTCGATCAGCTCTTCACCGTCTGCCAATGAGTGGAGCCGCTCCTCCCCAATCACCAGTGTGCTGCCGATCTTTTTCTGCTTGTAGTAATCCGTCAGCACGCACATGGCATGGGTACCTGCGACCTGGGAGATGTTCCCGATGAGGGCTGCCCGCTTGACCACCTTATCAGTGGTGCCGTAGCCGGTAAGAATCGTATGATCGGAAAATTCGATCATCGCCTGGAAGGGTGCCCGGTGCATTGCATGGAGCGTGATACCTAACCGCTCAAGGAAACTCATCGGCATCTCCTGGATCCCCTGATCAGGTTCATCCCTGAAGTGGGACTCGTACTTCAGCAGATCGATTGATCTGACCAGGGCGGCATCAAAGATCTCTTCAATCCGGAGTGCGATATCGAGCGTGGTCCCCATACCTCCCTCATACTTGCTGATCGCCCTCCGGGAAACACCAAGCAGGTTGCCAAGATCGCCAAGGGACAGGTTCCTTTTCTCCCGCTGCTCACGAAGTATCCCGCCATTGATGTTTACGTAGAGGCCTCCAGGAGAGGCATACACCAGGGGAGGATTGTCTTCAACAAAAGCATCGTAAAGGGTGGCAACACTGACTGCATAGATGCCGTACCGGACATAGACAGCTCCCCGCTCGAGCTCTGCATCACGGGCCCGCTCTCCGATAATAAGGGGAGATCCCCGGAGTGAACGTGCGATGTGATCGAGATCCCGAGCCGTCTCCTCGCTCACGCTGTCGATATGGGAGACCACCTTGATGACGAGCAGGATCTCCTTCTTTCCCGTAATAAGGTCGAAACTCCGCGGCCGCATGGAGAATCGTTCCGTTACCCGGAACCCGGCCATGAGCAGTACCGACACTACCATCTGGAGAAGGCGATCCTGGGACATTTCCGTTACGAATGGATATAGCAGGGCAGGATATTAATAGTAGTGCATACATGCGAATCGGAATCGACGACACAGATTCGCCAGCCGGGATGTGTACCACCTACCTCGGGGCTCTGCTTGCCGGCAGGCTCTCCGATTCGGGAATGACCGTGAGAGAAACCTACCTCATCAGACTGAATCCCAATGTGATCCACAAGACAAGAGGGAATGCAGCCATCTGCATCGATGTCATTGGTGATATCTGCACGGCTTTTTCCATGGCCTGCGATATTGTTGAAGAACTGGCAGATTTCTCATGCGACGAGACAAATCCGGGTGTTGTCGTTTCAGATAGGGCGCTTCCTGCTGAATTCTACAAAAAAGCGGTCACTGATTTCTGCGAGATCAGCGAAGCAGTCGCATTGCTTGAGGAATCGGAAGCACTCTTCAGGGGATACAAGAACGGGCGGGGTCTTATTGGCGCAGCAGCGGCAGTCGCAAGCGTCCTGGAAGACAGGACATCTGAGATTCTGGTTTACCGCAGGCCCGATTGCCGGGGATCTCCACGGATGGTCGACCGCAAGAGCCTCTTTCTTGCTGATGGTGAGACCTCTCCTCACACCTGGGATACTGTTGACAGAGAGAATAACATTGTTGTCTGTGTCCCCCATACCCCTGATCCGGTACTTTTTGGAATAAGAGGTACTTCGGGTGAATGGGTGCTCCGTGCACGAAGGATGGTGGTAGCTGAAGCTCCTGAGAGGGAGCAGATCTTTACCACCAACCAGGGCACCGATGCTCACCTGATCGCGGGATCTCCTGGTGCATTGGAACACGGGAGATCCTACCTTGTCCGGGGAACGGTCTCCACGGCCCCGATGACCCGGAGTGGCGGGCATGTATCGTTCTACCTTTCAGAAGGCGGCTTTTCCGTCCGGTGCATGGCATATGAACCCACGAAGGGATTCCGGGATATCATACGGATGCTCATTGCAGGGGACGAGGTAGTGGTTGCAGGGAGTTACAAGGGGGGCAGCATCAACCTTGAAAAGATCGGGGTGATATCCATTGTTCCCAAGAGAGAACAGAAGGCGCCATTCTGTTCCTCCTGCAGGAAGCGAATGACCAGTGCTGGGAAAGGGAAAGGATACAAGTGCAGGATCTGCGGTGCACGGGAACAGGATCCGGAAAGGGTATACCTCGCAAGGGAGCTGAAACCGGGGTGGTATGAGGTCGCGCCTTCTGCCCGGCGACACCTGGCCAAACCGCTCTGCAGGGGGCATCCTGACCTTCAGAGATACGGAATTGAAGATCAAGAGGGATGATCTGGTCCTGATGCGGCCTTCTCAATGATCCTGATCTCACCCG
>JAAYWH010000103.1 GCA_012516785.1 Methanomicrobiales archaeon | reverse complement strand
TACCTGGCAGCCCACGTCGTCACCTGCCTCATCCCGGCCTTTTTTATCGCTGGAGCCATTGCTATTTTTGTAAAGAAAGAGGCAATTCTCAAGTACTTCAGCCCCGACGCAAAGAAATCGGTCAGTTACGGGATTGCATCGATATCCGGGGTTGTCCTTGCCGTCTGCTCCTGCACCATCCTGCCCATGTTTGCCGGGATCCTGAAGAAAGGGAGCGGGATCGGCCCTGCCACCACCTTCCTCTATGCCGGACCGGCCATCAACATCCTGGCCATTATCTACACTGCCAGTGTACTCGGGTGGGACATTGGTATTGCACGAGCCTTCTTTGCCATTACCATGTCGATTGCCATCGGGCTTCTCATGGCCACGATCTTCCGGTCCTACGATAAGGAAGTGACCGCTGCTGGCAAGGGATTCGTATCAACGGCAGAAGAAGCCACCCGTCCGAAATGGGTCGTCCCGCTCTTCTTTGTGTTCCTGGTGCTGATCCTGGTGATTGGAGCCTCGGCGCTTATTCCCTTCTCCACCCGTCTTTCCATCGTATACCTCTTGACGCTCGCCGTAGCCTTCCTGCTCATCTACTACTTCGAGCGGGACGAGGTGACCGAATGGGGTTACGAGATCTGGGATCTCACGAAGAAGATCTTCCCGATCCTCATTGCCGGGACCTTCGTGGTGGGGATTATCGCTTACTTCCTCCCCCCTGAGACCTTCAAGCCGTTTTTCGGCGACAACTCACTCGGTGCCTGTCTCCTGGCATCGGTAGTGGGTGCCCTGCTCTACATGCCCACTCTCCTCGAAGTTCCCATCATCGGAGGGACGTTTGGCTATACCCAGGGAGTGATGGCTGGGGGTCCCGCGCTCTCTCTCCTACTATCCGGACCGGCAGTCAGCCTCCCGAGCCTCCTCGTCCTGTACCGCATCATGGGAGGGAAAATGACGCTGACATATGCCCTGCTGGTGGTGGGGTTCTCCACGTTAGCCGGGTTCGTGTTCGGCAACTTCTTCCCCTATCTGGGGATACCAGGATGTGGTACTGGTGGATGAGAAGCCCTGCTGCGAGGCAGAAGCCCTGCGGAGGATCCGGCAGGTCAAGGTCGGAGACATCGTGGTCGGGATCAGCATGCTCGACCACATCCTTGCCGAAGTGAGGGAGATGGAACTTCCGGACGAAAAGGAAATCGGGAGAGAACTCCTGAAGAGGGTGAAGATCTACAATTATATTCCTGCATCAGCAGAAGAGAAATACCGGATGGCGCTTTTAGAGGAATATCTGAAGTGCAAGGGTGGAGGAACCATATGAAAATCGAAGTGCTCGGCACCGGCTGCATGAAATGCAAGCGGTTGTTCAAGAACGTTGAGATTGCCGTAAAAGAACTCGGCATCACTGCAGAGATTGTGAAGGTCGACGACATCAGCGAGATCATCAACCGTGGAGTCATGCTCACCCCAGCCCTTGCGGTTGACGGAGAGATGAAAGTCTCAGGCCGGGTCGCGGATGTGAAAGAACTCAAGGAGATCCTGAAGGGATAAGCCATGGCATCAAGACCAGAGTGTGCATGCGGTGACACCTCAGCACTCGCTGGTGGGAAGAAACGGATCATCTTTCCCTGTGCAGGGACAGCGAACGTCGGCTTGATCTCCAACGAGGCTGCCCTCCAGCTCGCTGAAGAGGGATATGGCGTGGCGACGTGCATCGCACTCCTGGGATCCGGGGATCCGGGTCTGAAGAAGCGTATTGCCGATGCCGATGAGGTGGTGATAATCGATGGCTGCCCCATGACATGCGGGGTAAAGATTGCCATTGCACAAGGTATCATACCTGTCCAGCATATCGTAGTCACTGCTCTTGGGATCGACAAGGTGTATGAAAGGGACTACACTGAAGAAGAAGTTGAGCGTGTTGTCTCCGCCGTATGGGAGGGAAAAGGCAGAAGTGTGGATGAGGCAACTATTTCATGCGATAATCCGGAATCTGACCGTGACTCCGGATGCGGATGCAGGGGAAATTGTTGAGGAAATAGAGTACAGCCCGGAATTGATGATTCAAGTGACAATGGTTGTGTTTTCTCATGATGAAAGCAGATAAGGCCGAAGAATGCTTCAGAAGTGGATTTTCCTGTTCACAGTCCGTCTTATCGGTATATTCCGAGGAATTCGGGATCGACCGTGAACTGGCACTTCGACTTTCCTGTGGATTCGGTGCTGGTGTCGGAAGGACCGGCAACATTTGTGGAGCAGTATCAGGTGCAGTTCTTGTTATTGGGCTGAAATATGGGCGTGTGAATCCATCTGACTATCCCTCGCGTGATAAGACCTATGCTCTCGTCCAGCAGTTCATTGCTGAATTTAGGGCACGTCATGGTTCGATTAACTGCACAGAATTACTTGGGCATACCCTTAGCAATCCTGAAGACTATGAACAGGCTCGAAAAGAGAATCTCTTTACCAAGCTTTGCCCAGCACTAACAAGAGATTCAGTCGAGATTCTTGAAAGAATCCTGTAAGAATCTATGACACTTGAATCCTGCGTCACGAAGGAACCAAAAGGCCTCGGCTGGTTTGAACGATACCTGACGGTATGGGTCCTCCTCTGCATCGGGATCGGCATCTTGCTTGGGAAATACGCTCCAGAGCTTGCACGCTACCTCGATTCCCTCGCCATCTACTCGGGGGAAGCCCCGATCATCTCCATCCCCATCGCCGTCGCCCTCTTCTTCATGATGTACCCCATCATGGTGAAGATCGACTTTGCGGAAGTCCTAAAGGCTGGGCAGAATGTAAAACCGGTGGCGCTCACCCTGTTCGTCAACTGGGCGATCAAGCCCTTCACGATGTACATCATAGCCCTCTTCTTCTTGGGATACGTGTTCATCGGATTCATCGGACCTGAAGCAGTAGATCTCGTGAAAATGCCATTCGGCCTTGATCTTCCTGTAGGGGCAGCGTACGGAGATGGAACTGTCGTTATGGTGGATGGGATCAAGATGCTCGAAATTCCCCTCTGGCGGAGCTATCTTGCCGGATGCATCCTGCTGGGAATCGCCCCCTGCACAGCCATGGTGCTGGTCTGGGGGTACCTGGCAAAGGGGAATGATGGTCATACCCTCGTGATGGTAGCCATCAACTCACTCACCATGCTCCTATTTTATGGGCCGCTCGGCGGATTTCTTTTAGGAGTTGGCCAGCTCCCGGTTCCCTGGCAGGCGCTCGCCCTCTCAATCGCCATCTATGTCGCACTTCCGCTCGTGGCTGGCTACATCTCGAGGAAACTGATCATTAGGGCAAAGGGAGAGGACTGGTTCAACCGGAAGTTCGTCCACTACCTGACCCCAGTCACGATCATAGCGCTGCTCTCCACGTTGGTCCTCCTCTTCACGTTCAAGGGGGAGGTCATCCTCAACCAGCCACTCACCATCGTCTGGATCGCGATCCCGCTTTTTCTCCAGACGATGCTCATCTTCACCATCGGATACGTCCTCGCAAAGAAAATTCATCTCACCTACGAGGACGCCGCACCTTCCGCTATGATCGGGGCCTCGAACCACTTCGAGGTTGCTATCGCCACGGCTACGATCCTCTTCGGGATCGCATCGGGGGCAGCCCTTGCGACCGTGGTCGGGGTGCTCATCGAAGTCCCGACCATGCTCCTCCTCGTAAAAATTTGCCTGAAAACACAAGGATGGTTCACATGAAACGCGATCTTGTCATCGAATGGAAACACATCGGAAACAACGTCACCGGCACCTGCGAACGCTGCAGCCTGACCGGCGGGGCGATACTGGATGTTCTCGAAGAGCTCCAGCCCTATTTCAGACAGAAGAATGTTACGGCACGATTCCGGGAGACGGTTCTTCCTGACGCCAGGATTGAAGACTCGAACCAGGTCATCATCAACGGCACTCCCCTGGAGGAGTATCTCTCGGATGCCCGGGTTGTGCAGACCCCCTGCTGCTCCTGTGCCTGCATCACGGGGCAGGATGAAGCGGAGTGCCGGGCGATCGATTACGAAGGGATAAGGTACGAAGCAATTACCCCCGAACTGTTGAAACAGGTGATCATTGGGGTCGTGGAATCGTGGGAGACCCCATGCAGTTGTGGCTGTGATTGCGGACCGAACACCAATTGTGAATAAGATACGTATGAACGAATCAATCGGATGTATCGGGGGAGGGCGGGTAATCCGCATCCTCCTGCACGGATGGAGGGAGGTGGGCCTTCTCCCGGAGAATGTCATTGTCAGCGACCCCAATAGAGGGGCCCTCGACCAGATAACCGCAGAATTTCCGGGGGTGACGGTACTACAGGACCAGAACACCCTTGCCGCCGGCCAGGACCTTGTCATCATCGCAGTCCATCCCCCGGACGCAGGGAAGGTGCTTGGTGTGATTGCCCCGGCACTCAAACCTGATGCAATCGTCATATCGCTCATGCCCAAGCTGACCATCGCCCAGCTCTCCGGGATGCTTGGAGGGTTCGACCGGATCGTCAGGATGATCCCGAATGCCCCGTCCATGGTACTGAGCGGGTATACCCCGGTTACCTTCTCGGAGGGGATCGCAACGGGGGACCGTGCGATGGTGGGAACCCTCATGGAATCCCTCGGCCGGTATGTTGATGTCCCCGAGCAAGACCTGGAGGCCTACGCGATGATCTCCGCCATGGGGCCGACCTACCTCTGGTTCCAGCTCTATGAACTGGAAAAGATCGCCGTCTCGTTCGGACTCCCCCCGGAACGGGCTGCCGATGCAGTTCGGAAGATGGCGGAGGGGACAGTGCAGACTATGATGTGGTCGCACCTCACCCCTGAGCAGGTCATGGACCTCATCCCGGTCCGGCCGCTCGGGGAAGACGAACCGGCGATACGGGAGATGTACCGGAAACGTCTGCCGGCACTTTACCAGAAACTGAAGGGCTGAACAAATTGACCGCCTCTCTCTTCCTGACAGGAGGATACTGGTATGGATGAAGAGGACCGGCCGGTACTCCTCCTGACCTGCTCAGGGATCTCCCACACCGGGCAACTTACAACCATGGCCGGGAACTCTCTCCGTTGCCGGTACCCGGTCCTGGTAGCCCGTCACCTCAAGCTTACTGCCCTTAAGCGTTCATTGGAGCATGAATTGACCGGGAACGAATGCCTCATCGCAGTTGATGGCTGTGATGAAGGGTGTGCAAAGAAAAGAATGGACCTGCTGGGGAAGATCCCGGATTCCTATCTCATTGCTACGAGAGAGGGGATCACCAAGCGCGGGATGGAAGAGCCGCGATACGATGAGATCGAGTGCCTCTGCCAGGCAGTTGTCAAGAACATCAGGAATGGTGGAAGAACAAATGAAGAATGAGATTGTGAAGCGAAGAATTGTGGTCTTGGGAGTGCTCATGCTGCTCGTAACGATGGCAGCCCTTGGAGCAGGATGCACCGCTCCGGCCGCGACAAACGAAAGCCAGATAACGACAAGTCCCGGTGCTGTCCAGAAAGTGGAAGTCTACCACTTCCACCGGACCCAGCAATGCTATTCCTGCCGAACGGTCGGGGCGTATGCCGAGGAGACCGTGAAGACCTACTTCGCCCCGGAACTGGAATCCGGGAGGATGGTATTCGGCCATATCAATATCGAAGAACCGGAGAACAAGGCGCTGGTGGACCAGTACGGGCCGACAGGACCCTCGCTCTGGATCGGTGTCTACGACAAGGACGGGTTCCATAAGGAGGAGAATGTCAACGTCTGGTACAAGATCGGGGACAAGGAGGCGTATCTCGCCTACCTGAAGGAGGTCATCGAGAAGCGACTGGCAGGTGACTTCTCCTGATCGATTTCATGGGCAGCATGGAGGCGCTGGGGACCAGTGGTATCCCCCTGGTCGCAGCGTTCTTCATCGGACTGGTGATGACCTTCTCGCCCTGCCCTCTCGCCACCAACATCACGGCTATAGCATTCATCTCAAAGAAGATTGGGGACAGCAGACACACGCTCCTCGTAGGTACCCTCTATGCCCTGGGACGGATGGCTGCCTACATCGGCCTCACCGCCCTGATCGTCTATGCAGGATTGAATATCCAGTCCATCTCTCTCTTCCTCCAGGAATACGGGGAGAAGCTCATCGGCCCGTTCCTGCTCATCATGGGGATCCTGATGCTCGGGATCGTGGATATCCCGGTCATCGGAAGTAGGGGATGGCTGCAGAAAATCGAGCTTTACTTCGGTGAAAAAGGATATCTCGGGGCATTCCTTTTGGGTGTCATCTTTGCCCTTGCCCTCTGCCCGTTCGCGGCGGTCCTCTTCTTCGGGATGCTCATCCCGATTGCGTTGAAGACCGGCGATGCGATCCTCGTCCCAGCGGTCTTTGGCATCGCGACCGCCCTTCCAGTCATCATCATCTCAATCGTGCTCGTCTCGGGGGTGAACCGGGTTTCTGGGATGATGACTGCGGTGCAGAAAAACGAGAAGTGGATCAAGTGGGCGGTCGCCGGAGTGTTCATCATCGTGGGAATATACTACATCGTCATCGTATACGGGCCGATGGTTGGAATAGGAATATGAAGGACGGTTGATCGGGTCACTTAAGCAACTTGTGCGAGGATATGCCCGATCAGCCGCTTCTCCGCCTTATGGATGTGCTCAAGCAGCGTGGTCTTGTGCATTCCCATCTTTTCCGCAAGTTCACTGGCATTGATTCTCCTGGGATGATCGAAATACCCCTGGCGGTACGATTCCATCAGGATCTCTCTCTGTTTGGGAGTAAGGACACCAAAGATTCCGTTGACATGGGGATTATAATCACAAACCGAAAGGATCTCAAGTCCCCACCCTTTCTCTGCGGCATCTGACACGAACGTATGGAAATCCTCAGGGTTCCCGACCATGTTGAATGTCAGGCAATCATTCTCGAAGACGATCGGATGCTCGAACTTTGATCCGTAGGTACGAACGAACCTGGCAATATCATCGGAAAAAGTTCCTTTGACAAGACAGGTATACTCTCGACCTGCGCTCTGAAGCACGATGAGATTCGACACATAATTGCACTGGATCTGATCGACTGGTATCCCTTCCTTGATGGTAAACTTGCACACTTCGCTGTGCACATCATCAACCATGTTGAAGAGGGAGATCACCTCGAACCGTTCGATGACCTGGCCAAAGGATTTGCAGTAATCGAAGATATCCGCGGAGAGCCTGACCGTCATCTTCTTCATACACTGCGTTCTGGTACGCAAGAGGTGATATAAATATGGCCATACATGTATGGCTCAATTCATAACACCTTTGCCTGCCTCTTCTTATTCAGACATTCCACGAGGAATGATGCATGAACACAAACAATTGCACTGAAATCAAAGATGCTGAGAGAAGAGGACTGACGGAATCCGGGGAACACCACAAGCCTTTCGGATTCATTATTCCTGCCGGTATCCTAATCGGTTTGGGCGTGGGTATTCTTGTTGATTATGTATTTTCCGGATTCCTCATCGGGCTGGGAATCGGATTTCTCGGTTCGGGCCTGCTTCCCCTCGTCAGGAAACCCCTTGAGAGTGAAGGTATAAACCTGGGGAACACCGATGTGACGATGCTTCTCATCGGAGCGTTCCTGGTTTTCATCGGGATCGGCATTGTCTATGCGCCAGCTGCACTCTGGCCCTATGCCATTGCCGGATTTTTAATCCTTGTTGGTATCTGGGTCCTGGTCCGGGGATTCTATCATATCGGATAGGGATAGGACGGGAGAACAAATTCCTGGGTGATTGGCATGATCGAGGCTCTTTTGGCAACTCTCCTTCCCCTTGGTTTCCTGATTGTCTTATTCGGCGGAGGGGCGCACTTTTTGCGGAACAACATTGAACAGGACGGGGAGGCTCCGATAAACCGAACACTGTTTTACGTCAGTAAATACTCGATCCTTGTTCTGTGGGGGGCGATGATCCTCCAGAGCTGGGGGATTGGCATATCCTTGTACGAAGTGCCCCATCTCTTCCAGGTAATCGGCCTGTTATCCTGGTGTTTCGGATTTGCTCTTTTATTCATAGGAAGATTCGAAATGGGGGGGTCATTCCGCCTGGGCACTCCGAAGGAACACACCAGTCTCAAGGTCGATGGATTATTCAGATTGAGCAGAAATCCGATGTATGTCGGTATGTATGCAACGATTATTGCTGCTGCTCTCTATACCCTGAATCCGGTTGTCATTGTAATGGGAGCGTTCGTGATTGCGGTCCATCATTCCATTGTCCTGGCGGAGGAGAACCATCTGCAGAAGGTGTTTGGTCAGGAGTATGTGAAATATCGCAACGGGGTAAGGCGGTATGTCAAGGTGAGGAATGGCCAGACGTATTGAGGAGGGTATTAACAATGGAATACCTGGTCTTTAGAGGGAAATTTTGGGAATTTTGAACTGTCTTACTTTTTTTTCAACGACATTTCTATAGGGGATAAAATTTTTTGTGATTTGAACATTCATGACTCTAATCACGGCTGGGGCTTTTCCGGCATTGAATTTGGGACCGTGAACTATCCACAGGCTATCGCTTAATTTCAACTCCTACCTCATTCCTCCGCATAAATCCCGGAGTATAGGGCGCATTATAACGCATTAAAAACGGTCGTCCTAAG
>JAAYWH010000102.1 GCA_012516785.1 Methanomicrobiales archaeon | reverse complement strand
CGGCGGGGCTGTCAGGATATCATTCCGTTGCCACCGATTGTTGTGGTGAACCGGACGGAGCAGTTGCTCCGTCCTCTGCTGTTCCCGAGACTTCAAGTTCAGGGTGCGGTTGTACCCTGCCAACCATTCCTGCATCAGGGAACATCTCCTCCTGCTGTGGCTGTGAGAATAGTCAGGATAGATCCCCGCCAACAGGCAGTTGCTGCTCATGTGAGACGGAAGAGGCCCCGGTCCAGGAGGCTGCTAGCACCGGGTGCTGTAGCAAGGGACCGGCAGCCGCCACAAAAAATCCCGGACTTCTGGCCGCCACCTACCACATCGAGGGGCTGGGATGCGCCTGCGAAGGACAGATTGTCGAGAAGCGGCTGAAAGCAAAGGAAGGGATCACCTTTTTTTCTTTGAATCCCATTACGAATCAGATGAAACTCATCTATAATCCCTCAATCCTCTCACGGCAGGAGATCGAATCCGAGGTGAAAAAAGCCGGAGCAACGCCGGTATTCGTGAAGTCGGAGGCTGTTAGCGTATCGACCGGGAGCACCCTTTCCAAGAAAGGCTATGGAGAATAGGATGACCCCTGGAACTCACGGTGGCCCATCTCCCGGCCTCTCCCCCTATGCCACCATATTCAAGGCGCTCTCGGACCAGACAAGGCTCAGGATCTATCTCCTTCTTGGAGATGGGGAGCTCTGCGTCTGCCAGATCCAGGTCGCGTTGGCGCTGTCACAAACTAAGATCTCGCGCCACCTCACCGTGCTGCGGAATGCAGGGCTGGTGACTGCCCGAAGGGAAGGACTCTGGATGTACTACCAGAGGGCCAAACCGGATAACCATTCACTTCGTACATTCACTGAGGGAATTGTCAAGCTTCTCGAAGTGGACCCCACCCTGGTTGCATCGGTGGTGGCCGATCAACGATATGCCGAGCTGCCTCCCGAGGAGATTGCCCGTCTGACAAAAGGCCGATAGGGGGATTCCCTTCGGCGTGATTACGGACGTTGGAACCGGTCCCTCTCCTGCTCGAGGAACGCGCGTGCCTGGTCGGTGATATGGTAGATGATCCATTGCCCCTGTTGATCTCCTTCAATCATCCCGGCCCTCTTCAGGATATTCAGGTGATAAGACAACTTGGAGTCGGCCATCTTGACCACTGCCTTGATCACGCAGACGCAGAGCGGCTGGATCATGAGGAGAGAGAGGATTTTCAACCGGGTTGGATCGGCACAGGCCTGGTACCACCCCTGCATCTGTGCAAAGACGGTATCGGGGGGGAGTTGTTCGATGAGTCCCTCAACGCCGCCGCAAGAACAGAGCGAATCGGCGATCTCCTCTGGGATTGAGAGATAATCGATCTCTTTTCGCGCCATTCTTTGGGCTGATACCTGCCTGGACATTTCAAATTACTATAAAATACTCTGATCTCATAAACTATTCATTCGGAATCTTAAGGTCCGATTGCTCTCTCGGGTATTCTCATCAGAAGTATTATGTCTCACTATATTTCAATTATACTTGAAATATTGTACAAGTGAGGGAGAAATGGATCTTCAACGAGCCATGTTTATGCATTCCAATGAAGGTGAATACCGCCCATGACTGATCCGATAACCGGGGCACTACTCTCAGGTCTGGATGCCGTCATCGAATACCTGGCAGCCCACGTCGTCACCTGCCTCATCCCGGCCTTTTTTATCGCCGGTGCCATTGCTATCTTTGTAAAGAAAGAGGCAATTCTCAAATACTTCAGCCCCGAGGCGAAGAAATCCGTATCATATGGGATCGCGTCCATCTCAGGGGTTGTCCTTGCCGTCTGCTCCTGTACCATTCTTCCTATGTTCGCCGGTATTTTGAAGAAAGGGAGCGGGATCGGTCCTGCCACCACCTTCCTCTACGCGGGTCCTGCCATCAACATCCTCGCCATCATCTATACTGCGAGTGTGCTCGGCTGGGATATCGGCTTTGCAAGGGCAGTCTTTGCCATCACCATGTCGATTGCCATCGGGCTTCTCATGGCTACCATCTTCCGGTCCTACGATAAAGAAGTGTCTGCTGCCGGCAAGGGATTCGTATCAACCGGTGAAGAGTCAACCCGGCCGAAATGGGTCGTGCCATTCTTCTTTGTGTTCCTGGTGCTCATCCTGGTGATTGGAGCGTCGGCGCTTATTCCCTTCTCAATACGCCTTTCCATCGTATATTTCCTGACGCTTGCCGTCGCCTTCCTGCTCATCTACTATTTTGAGCGGGATGAAGTGACCGAATGGGGCTATGAGATCTGGGACCTCACGAAGAAGATCTTCCCGATCCTTATTGCAGGTACATTTGTGGTGGGGGTCATCGCCTATTTCCTTCCGCCCGAGACCTTCAAGCCTTTCTTCGGCGACAACTCGCTCGGCGCCTGTCTCCTGGCCTCGATTGTCGGGGCACTCCTCTACATGCCCACTCTCCTTGAAGTTCCCATCATCGGAGGGACGTTCGGCTATACATCGGGGGTCATGGCCGGCGGCCCTGCCCTGTCGCTCCTTCTCTCAGGGCCAGCAGTCAGCCTCCCGAGCCTCCTTGTCCTGTACCGCATAATGGGAGGGAAAAAGACGCTGGCCTTTGCCCTGCTGGTAGTGGGATTCTCCACGTTAGCCGGTTTTGTGTTCGGCAACTTCTTCCCCTATCTGGGAATACCAGGATGTGGAACTGGTGGATGAGAAGCCCTGCTGCGAGGCAGAAGCCCTGCGGAGGATCCGGCAGGTCAATGTCGGAGACCTCGTGGTCGGGATCAGCATGCTCGACACCATCCTCTCGGAAGTGAAGGCATTGAACCTCACTGGTAAGAAAGAAGTTGGGGAGGAGCTCCTGAAGAGGGTGAAGATATACAATTATGTCCCCCCATCTGCAGAAGAGAAATATCGGATAATGCTCCTAGAGGAATATCGGAACTACAGAGGTGGATGAATCCTATGAAGATTGAAGTGCTCGGGACCGGCTGCATGAAATGCAAGCGGTTGTTGAAGAACGTTGAGGTTGCCGTTCAGGAACTCGGGATTGCAGCGGAGATAAAAAAGGTTGATGACATCACTGAAATCATCAACCGTGGCGTGATGCTCACCCCTGCCCTCGCGGTCGACGGGGAGATGAAAGTCTCCGGCCGGGTCGCGGACGTGAAAGAACTCAAGGAGATCCTGAAGGGATAGCCCATGGCATCGAAACCCGAGTGTGCCTGCGGCGATACCTCGGCAGTCGCTGGTGGGAAGAAACGAATCATCTTTCCCTGTGCAGGGACGGCGAATGTCGGGCTTATCTCAAACGCAGCCGCTTTTCAGCTTGCCGATGAGGGGTATGGGGTTGCAACCTGTATTGCGCTGCTTGGATCAGCGGATACGGGATTAAGGCGACGCATCGCTGAGGCTGATGAAGTGGTCATTATTGACGGATGCCCGGCCACCTGCGGTGCGAAGATTGCCGACCTTCAAGGGATTGCCATCGATCAGCATATCGTTATCACTGCACTTGGGATCGACAAGGTGTATGAAAGGAACTACACCGAAGAAGAGGTTGAGAGAGTAGTCTCAGCAGCCTGGGAAGGAAAAGGGAGAACCTGATCACTATCTGGCAGGAATTTCAATGAAAAAAACACTCATCATCGAATGGAAACACATCGGAAACACCGTCACCGGCACCTGTGAACGCTGCAGCCTGACCGGGGGTGCGATACTGGATGTTCTCGAAGAACTCCAGCCCTATTTCAGACAGAAGAATGTTACGGCACGGTTCCGGGAGACGGTTCTTCCTGACGCCAGAATTGATGAGTCGAACCAGGTCATCATCAACGGCACTCCCCTGGAGGGGTATCTTTCGGATGCCCGGGTCGTACAGACGCCGTGCTGCTCCTGTGCCTGCATCACCGGGCAGGATGAGGCAGAGTGCCGGGCGATCGATGTCGGCGATGAAAGGTACGAAGCTATCCCGACCGAACTGCTGAAACAGGTGATCATTGGAGTCGTGGAATCATGGGAGGCTCCCTGCAGTTGTGGTTGCGATTGCGGACCGAATACCAAATGCGAATGAGATGGGTATGATCGAATCAATCGGATGTATTGGGGGAGGGCGGGTGGTTCGCATCCTCCTGCACGGATGGAAAGAAGCCGGACTACTCCCGGAGAACATCATCGTCAGCGATCCCAGCAAGGGGGCACTTGACCAGATCGTAAAGGAGTTCCCCGGTGTGAAGATTGTACAGGACGGCAACGGACTTGCTGCAAGACAGGACCTTGTTCTTATCGCGGTCCACCCTCCCGATGCAGAGAAGGTGCTCGGGGCGATTGCTCCGGCACTCAAGGCCGGCGCCATCGTCATCTCGCTCATGCCCAAACTGACCCTCGCCCAGATCTCCGGGATGCTTGGCGGGTTCAACCGGATCGTGCGGATTATCCCGAATGCTCCATCAATGGTACTGAGTGGCTATAATCCCGTGGTCTTCTCGGAGGG
>JAAYWH010000101.1 GCA_012516785.1 Methanomicrobiales archaeon | reverse complement strand
GTCGCCCCGTACGAGAGCGCAATCACGACAGGATGGGCATTCCTGCCGGCGACAAGGTAATCCTCAGTATTCCTGGTTTTCTTGTATCCGATATAGCCCAGGATGAGCATGATCACCACATAGATTGCAGTGACAACAACGACCATGGTAGTGCTGACAGCCATTCGTCAATCGCCTCCTTTGTTCCAATACGCGTAACCGTATATCATACAAGCAAGGGCGAGTGCTAGGCAGAGCAGATACGCGATCCAGATCTGCGGGTCAGGGATTCCAAACATGTTACAAACCTTCTGGTAATCTCATGAAGTGTCCATTACAGGGGAACCGGCTCGAAAAGCTGGTCCCCTACCTAAAGAAGAAAATAAAAAATACGGATGATTGCTGCAGGACCGATTGTGAGTTGATATCCTGTAAGCGGGACATTCCGGTTTACCTGATCTTTCAGGTCACTCTTTTTTCTATTTAAGCCTTTTTTAATTGTTCCGAAGCAAATCACGGAAATCTCCCGGGATTCTCTCTCGCAGGAATAAACCCCTGCCTGGAGGCTTGCACAGGGAGTGTCCGGAAAATACTCACTTTCAGTGAATGGTTCTCTTTTCTTGGGCCGGACAACCGTATTTTTCCGGCCGAAAACCAGATGAACCGTCCGGCTCCATATGGAGGTAGCGTATATGGATACCTTTTCCCGTTTGCACGAGGGGCTCAGGCAGGTCCTTGCTCATCGGATCGGATGGAGCGAACTCCGGGCTGTACAGGAGAAGGCCTACGAAGCCGTCAGTGGCGGGAACGATGTACTGGTCATCGCACCGACTGCTGGCGGAAAGACCGAGGCAGCACTCATCCCTGTCGTGGATGGGATTCTGAAGGGTGGATTTTCAGGGGTAGCTGCCCTCTATCTTGCCCCCCTCAAGGCACTGATCAACGATCAGGAGGACCGGTTCTCCAGCTTCTGCCTGCCCACCGGCCTCGAGGTCCTGAAATGGCATGGGGATGTTCCGAAGGGTGACCGGGCATGGAAGGATAATGAACCCCCGCATATCCTGATGATCACACCTGAATCCCTTGAAGTACTCCTCATGGAGCGGGAGCTCTCTCTCGGGCTCGCTCACCTCCGCTACCTCATCATTGACGAGCTCCATGCATTCGTTG
Organism: Methanomicrobiales archaeon; assembly: GCA_012516785.1. Classification (GTDB taxonomy): domain Archaea; phylum Halobacteriota; class Methanomicrobia; order Methanomicrobiales; family Methanospirillaceae; genus UBA9949. The sequence continues at coordinate 391 of JAAYWH010000101.1, read as the reverse complement.
AGTCGGAACGGGGTGTCCAGATGCGGGTGCTGATCGATCGCCTGGACCGGATTTCAGGGAGAAAGATCCAGCGGATCGGCCTTTCTGCCACGGTAGGAAATCCCGAAGAGATCCTTTCCTGGCTGTCCGGGAGCAGGCATGGGGAGGTGCTGGTCCGTATCCCTGCACCCCCTCAACCGAAGAGATTTACCTTCGTAGTTGAGGAGAAGGAATCCGCAAGGGCCAGTGCTCTCGCCCGGATTGTCAGAGGGAAGAAAGCGCTGGTATTTGTAAACAGCAGGAGTGATGCCGAGGCCGTGAACACCGCTCTCGCCGGCAGGGTCGATCAGCTGCTGGTCCATCATTCATCCCTGTCTCCGGAGATGCGGCGTGAGACCGAGAGGGCGTTCTC
>JAAYWH010000100.1 GCA_012516785.1 Methanomicrobiales archaeon | reverse complement strand
GTCGCGAACGGGTAGCCCTCAGGTTTCCATGATGGCGGGATCCCTGGGAGCCGGTCTCCGGAAATCCGCCCTCGTGCAAGAGGGGAAGAAAATAATATGATTCCTTTGAGGGCCACAAGCATAAAAGATCAAAGTGCCGGAGGCATTTTCATCTTTTATGCTTGTGGCCCTCAAAGGAATCATGTTATTATTTTAGATCTCCCGGAATGATGAAAAACAAAGGATATAGTGGCAGTCAACACCCGTTTTTTCACATATCTTAATTTCATATCTCTTAAGATGGTACATTTCGTAAGAGACGCTCCTGATGGTTATGCCTGCGATGCGATAGGACATGCTCAAGACCACAAATTTCTACATAATTCTTGGATGAATGGGGAATCACTTTTTTTCATTGATGTGAACACCCGACTATGGATTTTTTCCAACGTGATGTACGAGAACGGTTGGTGGTGAAAATAAGACTAATCCTAAAAATAGAGTCAGAACTGCACGATCACTGCTTGTAAATCGGGTTTCTGCAAGGGGGGGGCCCTCCTGATAACGGATCTCTCAAGATGACGGGAAGGTCAGGGTATATCAGAAATGAAAAAGGCTGAATCCTCATTATCGGCACCTCTTCCCGGATTTAAAAAAAGAACAGGGAGACCCGTGCTACTGCTCTCCGGTTATTGTATCGCAATGAAATTGAGTGCCTTGTTGGTCATCGCCACCGATTTTGCCGGATCTTTCTCGATCCCGGTCATCGCACGGATGCAGTCGATATTCTCGACAACGACATCGGCTTCCTGGTGGATAGCCTGGAAGAGGTACAACTCGTTTCCGAGGCAGGATACCGATTCCTCGAAGATCCCATTCTCCCAGAGGTCCGAGCGGTGACGGCCCAGGTCCATGGCATACTCTTTCAGTTCGGCAGTGCTCGTAATCCCGGTAGCCTTCCGGACGAGGCCCATCCGTGGATGCTTCTCGATTATCTCAAGAACCTTCTCACGGGTGGCCTCTCTCTTGAGGTCCATCTGGACAACATGCATGTGCATCATGGTCACGGGAACGATCATGGCCAGGGTCACGATATTGATGTTCGGGAGAACGCTCTGGACATCAGGACCGTGGTGACTTGGGATATGCACGGGATTCAGGACGATTGCATCAATAGGGCCACGCTTGATGTCGGCCGGGTCACCTCCCCTTCTCACCATCACAGCCCGGACCTTCTCCACCCCATAGGCCTTGTCCATGGCATTGATGATTCTGCAAAGCCCGGTCGTGTTGCAGGAGACTACCCGGGTGAACTGCTTTCCAATGGCTTCCTTGTAGTTGCAGTCGGAGTTGAACGAGAATCCTGCCACATCATGGTCCTCTCCTCCCTGCCAGATGGCTTTAACTCCCAGTCTCTCGTATACCGGCTTGTTTTTCTCCCCGATTCCCCCAGGGGTGGCATCCACCACAATGTCGGCAGCTTTTAGCATATCCTCGACTGCCCCGGCGACTGGCAGGCCTGCCTTCTCAAAGGCGGCCTTCTTGGCGATATCGGCAATGTAGAGGGGATAGCCTCTCGATTTGGCGACGAATGCCTCGTGGCTGGGTTTTGTCTTCGACACCCCGATGACTTTCATATCCGGCTGTGCAGCAACCGCATCGGCAACGCGCTTTCCGATCGTTCCATATCCGTTGATGGCTACATTGATCATATGGGAGGGATGTCGAAGGAGTAGCAATTAAATGTTGGGATTTTGGGCCAGTGGGTGGGATGGAAAACCCCATCAGGGAAAAGATATGATCAGGGTGAATATGCGCAACATCATCAGATGAAAGAAAAAGGAAAAGGAAAAATCCCAGACAATTCATCGAGAAAGTCGTTTGGAATCTTTGGAGGCATATCGATTCAAAAAGGAAAGGAAGGGAAAATACCCCGTCCGGCACAGTTCTGGCCTGTTCATCCGCTGGGATTCCTGATGTTATTTCCCTTGCTGTTTTCAACCGGCGGCTGATTAATTTGCTGCCAGTAGAGGCCGAGATCCCGGATAACGTTGGCGAACTGATCAAACTGGACCGGCTTGACGATATAGCTGTTTACTCCGAGTGCATAGCTCTCGACAATATCACGCTCTTCACGGGAGGAGGTAAAAATGACAACGGGTATTGAATGAGTTGCGGGTTCATTCTTAATTTTCCTGAGTACTTCCAGACCATCCACTTTGGGCAGTTTCAGATCAAGCAGTATGACTTTCGGCCGGCCGATGGATTTGCCTTCATAAGTTCCAGTGCCGAAGAGGTAATCCAGTGCCTCTTCACCATTCCAGGCAACATGGATCCTGTCTCCAAGATTGCACCACTGAAAAACGTGAAGGATCAGCTCGACATCGTTGGGATTGTCTTCCACGAGGAGTATCTCTGCACCGGTCGTGCCCGAGTTCATGTTTGATACTAGCCCAGCGTAAAGAAAAAGGTTGTGCCCTCTCCCTGGACTGACTCAGCCCAGACACGACCCCCGTGACGGTGAATTATCCGTTCGACTATCGCAAGTCCCACTCCGGTTCCCTCTATTGAGGGATCATCATGAATTCTCTGGAAGACTCCGAACAGTTTATTGGCATACTTCATATCGAATCCGATCCCGTTGTCCTTCACATAGTAGACGGTAGTCTTGTCTTTTACGTATGACCCGACCTCTATCCGGGCAACATCGCGTCCCCTGGTGAATTTGAGGGCATTGGAGAGAAGATTCGTATAGACGTGGTTCAGGAGCGCTGGATCAGCCGAGCATGTGGGCATCTCTTTTATCATCAGATCAATCTGTCTCCCCGTCGTCTCCAGCCTGAATTCCTCGTATGCTTCCCTCACAATGGAGGAGGGATCCACCAAAAACCGGTTGAGGGGAAGCCTGCTCATGCGGGAAAAATTCAGGAGGTCATCAATGAGAACACCCATACGCCCGGTATTTTCCCTTATCTTCTCCAGATACGAAACAATCTCTTTGGGGAGATTCTTACCGTATTCCTGGAGCAGGATCATTGAAAATCCATCAATTGCTCTTAGTGGAGCACGAAGATCGTGAGATACCGAATAAGAGAATGAATCGAGCTCACGGTTAGCCATCTCCAGATCGCGTGTCCATTCTGTCACCCGCATCTCAAGCTCTTCGTTGAGTCTCCTGATATCGTCCTCTACTTTTTTGAGCTGGGTGATATCAACGAGAATGCCACGGATTCCGGCAACGGCCCCTTCGCTCATGATCGGCGATGAGTATACCATGGCGTTCAGATTCGATCCGTCTTTTCTGACCATGTTATATTCCGCGCCTTCCGTCTTTTTCCCTTCAATGGATTCTTCCAGATTTCTAAGCGCCTGTTCATGCTCTTCAGGGACAATAATCTGAAAAATAGTTATTCCTTTTTCCAGTTCGCCGGGATTATAGCCAAAAATCTGATATGCGGATTCGTTCACATAGGTTATTCTGCCGTTTAGATCAACCTCAAATATCACCTGGGGGAGGAGTGTTGCAAGATCACGGAATCTCCTCTCACTTTCTATCAGATCCTTTTCAATCTGCCGTTGTTCAGTGATATCTCTGCCAATGGACTGGTACTCAATAACATTCCCTTCCGGGCTGAATATTGCGCGGTCATTCCACTGATGCCACCGGGACTCTCCGTTCGCCAGGATGATCCTGTGTTCTATCGAAAGTTCGGGATTCTCCGGAGTGAGGTTACGGAATCCCTCGTCAAGTCTCTTTCTCTCTTCATCAGGAATGGCAGGGATGAATCTTTTTCCAGTGATATCACAATCCGGGAGGCCAAAATAACGGCAATACGCCTCATTTGCAAATGTGATAGTTCCATCAGGACGGAATCGCGTGATGAACTCTGACTGGCTCTCAACAACACCCCTGTATCGCTCTTCAGATTCGCGCAATTTGCTCTCGCTGTGCTTCAGCTGCTGGATCATCCCTTTGAGGGATAGTACCAGCGCGTTGATGCTCCTCTCAAGGATGCCAAATTCACTTCCTTTCGTTGATGCTATCCGGTGGTCGAGGTCTCCATGGGCAATGATATCGGTATCAGCTGCTATCTGAGCGATCGGTCGGGTAAGGTACCGGGAGAGGCTGAAGGCACCGATAATCCCGAGTATGAGGCCAAATCCTGCAACAAGGAGATGAAAAGCGATCAATTGTTGTTGAGACTGGAAAATCAGTGCATCATCATAGATTATCTCGACGATAAGACTCATGTCGGCAGCGTAGTCCTCATCCTTGAGGTCGATGAAGAGGTATTTTGTTGTCAAACGGGGATCATTGTCAGGGATGACAAGACCCTGACGTGTGGCCAGAACCTGGTCAAGGATCGCATTCATTTCTGCGTCGGGCTTGAAGGACTTGTTTCCTACCTGCCTTTTTGCCGTAGTGAATATCCTGAGATCGCTGATATAGGGGCTCCTTTGACGGACTGACTCGATCATATCAGTGTACTTGAGGGTATTCCTCTCTGACTTGAACGATTCAGCTGACAAGCCGAGCTCGAGGATATATTCGTGATCTTCAGTAGGGGAATAGGCAAATTTTTTCAAATTTCCTGTGGCACTCTCCTGAACAACCCGATCGGGATAGAAACCAGGTTTTGCCTTGATCTCCATCAGGTATTCATAGAAATAGGGGATCATTTCCTGGAAGTTCAGGCCAAGTTCAGGGGTATAGGTGGTGTATTCCACCACTCCCGATCCATTGATGATATACAGATCCATCTCGCCCCCCATCTCCTTTTTAAGTTGGGCGAGATTCATCCGTGATGGATCACCCCCCGCTTCACGATATCCACGGTGAAAAATGACAAAGCCCTGCTCCATTCTTTTGTTCAGGGTATTATCAAAGAGCTTAAGGCCATTGTCGATGGTTGCAACAGATTCAATCAGATTCTGCTCGGTCTCATTTCTTAGCAGTTCTGCATGATCCTGGAAATTTTCGTTCACCAAAACTAGGTCGCCGATGGTGATTACCGCGACGATGACTGAGATAATGATAAGTAAGAATACAAGCAGGTAAAACGAAAACGATCGCTTCTTCCCAGGCGTTGTCATATCCCCTTCAGCCCCCTTTCAAAGATCGCAAAGCGAAAAAGGTTCAATCCACCCCTATGATGTATAAACTCCCTTGGAGTGCTTGAAGGTTTTGATTAAAATGCACACGGTGTAAAAACAAGTGCCTTGCAAATCTTTAATTTGCCCGAAATGTCATGATCGATTGCCATGATCCTCGACCAGGAGAAGATCACCCGGATTAAAAAATTGCTCAAGGCCAGGCCTAAAGGCCTCACGATATCAGATATTTCTCATAATCTGAAGATAAACCGAAATTCGGTGGCAAAATACCTGGAGATCCTCCTTATCACCGGACAGGTAGAGATGAGGATGTATGGGAACGCGAAGGTATACTATCTCTCCCACAGGGTGCCAATATCATCGATGCTGAAGTTCGCTAACGAACTCATCCTTGTGCTGGACAGTGAATTCAAAGTCGTTGAGACCAATGAAAATTTCATCTCCTTTTTTGGATTAAAAAAAGAAGACACCATTGGTAGCCCTATCGGTTCCTGCCCCGTAAACAGCCTTGGATCTGCAAAGATCGAAGATCTCGCAAGGGATGCGTTTGATTCAGGAGAAATAATAACAGAGACGTCATATGCCAGGGACGGCCAGACATGCTATCTCCGGATAAAAGCGGTTCCGAGTGTTTTTGATGATGCGACCAGGGGATCAACGCTCATTTTTGAGGACATTACTGAAAAAAAGCAGTTTGAGGACCGCCTTAAACTGAGTGAAGCAAAGTTCCGGGCCATCGTTGAGGACCAGACCGAACTGGTCGGGCGTTTCGACAAGGATCTCAGGATATTGTTTGTAAACAAGGCAGCATTACAGTATTATGGGATCACAAATGAGGATTTTAACGGGAAAAAATTTCTTGAATTTATTCAACCTGATGACAGAGCACGGGTCATTACCTGCATCGAGGGACTCTCGTTCGAGAAGCCTGTTGATACCGTCGAAAACCGGGTGTTATTTCCGGACGGTACGCAACGGTGGCTCCAATGGACGAACCGTGCCATATTCAACACCGAGGGAACTCTTATCGAATATCAGGGAGTCGGGAGGGATATCACCGAGAGGAAGAAAGCAGAAGAAGCGCTGGTGGTAAAAGACCTTGCATTGAGCACATCAGTGAATGGCATTGCATTAGCCAACCTTAACGGTGTAGTTACCTACGCCAACAAGGCATATCAAAGTATGTTCGGTTATCAGAATGATGCAGAAGTTATTGGACATCCGATTCAAGCATTTTCCCATGGTGATCCACAAGAGGCTGCCATTATCACCACTGTTATTGATTCTCTCATGATGAAAGGGAGTTGGTCTGGAGAGGTTACCCCCCGAAGAAGAGACGGTACCCCTTTTTATGCGTTCCTGTCTGCCTGGCTGGTAAAAGACACCTTGGGGATCCCATTCTGCATGATGGCATCGTTCGCAGATGTGACCGACCTTAAAAAAGCACAGGAAGAGATTCAGCTGAAGAATACTGCGATCGCGACCACCATCAACCCGATAGCAATCTTTGATGCAAACCAGCGGTTAATCTATGCGAATGATTCGTTCATCGAAGAATTCGGCATCCCCATGAATGAAATACGGGGCCGACAGCCACGGGATATTTTCGCTCAATTCGAAACGGTCTCTCCCTCACTCGAAGAGATAGAGAGGGCACTGTCAGCTGAAGGGAGATGGAAAGGTGAGATGGTGGTGAGAAAGAAGGATGGAAGCATGATGTATCTTGAAGGATCGATCCGGATAACGGTAAATGGAGAAGGGAGTCTCCTGTACATGCTCGCTTCCTTCGTTGATATTACAGACCATAAAGAGGCAGAAACTGCCCTCAGGAGTTCTCGGCAGAAACTCGAGGAGACAATTGAATTTATGCCTGATCCTACCTTCATCATCGACCGGAATCACCGGATCATTGCATGGAACCGAGCACTCGAGCTGCTTTCAGGAGTAAAAAGGGAGGAAGTGTTGGGCCGAGAGGATTTCCAGAAAGCATTCTCATTTTTAAAAGGATCACGCCCGGTCCTTGTCAACCTTCTGGATCTGCCACCCCATGAGATTGCACGAAATTACCCCTCGGTCCGCAGATTCGGTGACAGTATCTATGTTGAAGCTTATATCGCTGATATGAACGGGGGAAAGGGATCATTTCTCTGGGGCAAGGCCTCAGCGCTTGTCGATAACGAAGGGCACCGTATCGGCGCAATTGAATCGATACGGGACATCTCCGCATGGAAACGTGCCCGTGAATCCCTGAAAAATGCCGAAACGAGGGAGCCGATCGGTACGATGCCCTTTCTGGGTGAAGAGAATAAGATGCAGGAAGGATCGATAGCAAGAGAGGAACTTGAGTCTATCCTCAATCTCGTTGATGAAGCAATTCTTGTTCTCGATTCATCAGGCATCGTCCGGTGGGCAAATGAAAATTTTATCAAAATCGTTGAAGGTGAGCGGGAGTTTGTCCTCGGGGCTCATGTATCTATCTTTTTCCCTGGCTTCGAACAGCAGATCCTTGGAGAGTATGATGCCAAACCGGAGAACAACAATCTTATCGTTCACCTTATGCCCCTGACCACGCACAGGGTACTGCCCGTAAAGGTGCGAACGGTGGGACTTCAGGGAACAGATGGAAAAATTCTCATCCTGCAGCAAGACACACCGCTATCCTACGCCTGATAACAACAGGGGAGGGATCTATGGATGTTCCCTGATTACCCCTGATGTGGTATCACCCTTCCCCCCTATCAGATGGTTCCAAAAGCTTAACGACTGACTTTTTCAGGTTGCTATGCTACCTTTTCAATCCCGTGTGCAAATGGTAAGTCCGAATAATTCTAGGTACTACTCTTATCTTATCTGACTACGATCAGGTTTTTTCTGGAAATTATTGTATACACATTCTGGGTATCATAAGAAGTGAACCCGGTTGAGAGGTGCGATACGATTGCCGGTCGGAAGAGGATTAAAGGAACATCTTCTGTATCGCAATTATCTCGGTACTGTCACCCGCCCTTGCATATAAAGAGAGCGGTTCTTCATTCAGGTCGAGAAAATGAGGCCCCCAGTTCTGGCTTTCAAGTACCACCCTGGCCTGCTCGCGCTCCCCGAGGATGAAAAGGGCGGCTCCAAATGCCTCGACCGAAGTGAGACGATACGGCCTTCCGAAATTTACCGGGTTTGCTGCCACGAGGAATGGGAGGGCACGCCTCTTTCTCCAGGAACTGACCGCGCCTGTATCGAGCACCTCCCATGAACAATCAAGAGCAGTCAGCGATCGGGCGGGACGATCAGCAGGTGAAAGTGCCTGGGGTGCAGTGGGATCAAGAAGGATGGTGTTTCTCGGTATGTGTGAGATTTTGGAGAGTACCCGTACCAGGCCTGAACGTTCCAGCCGTTTCACGGTGCATTTTTTTGGATCGCAGCTGTTGTCCCGGAAGGCGTAGAGTGGGATCATCTATCATCTTTCCATCCCCACATGGTATCAATGTACGTAATGGTCTCTCCTTGCATTCTTCACCCACAACTGCGTGCGAAAGGGATCACCCGAGACAAGGACCTGGAATGGTTCTCCCGTGCCATCCAAAGATGTCATCAGTATGGTATTGAGGTAGTATCCCTCCCCTGCCCTGAGACGCTCTATCTCGGCTATGACCGTGAACCAGGGGTGTTTCTTGACCGTCTGGATACAAAAGAATTTGCTGATCTTCTTGATTTGCTCGAAGAGAAGGTCAGGGAAATTATATCGAAACGAGGCCCTCCCCTCTGCATCGTGGGGGTCAACTCCTCTCCAGCATGTGGGGTGAATACGACCTGGTACGGCCCCCGCGGATCCCCGGATGCCAGGAGACGGGAGTGGGGCGCATTTCTCTCCCGGTTCCCCGATCTCCCTGCAATAGACGTATCAGATTTTTCCCGGTACCGTGTATATCTTGCAGCCCCGTTGTTCTCTTTGGCAGAACGGAGGTATAACATTCAGCTTGCAGATCTGCTCCGTAGGAATTGTTATGAAGTCTACCTCCCGCAGGAT
>JAAYWH010000099.1 GCA_012516785.1 Methanomicrobiales archaeon | reverse complement strand
TTCCCGCAGGAGATGCAGGCACTGCCGCCGGCGCAGGAGAACCCTGCCTGCACCTCGGTGCCGAGCACGCTCGCGTTGACTGACTCCTCGATGAAATCGGCACAGGCCCGCTCCCCACACCAGGGGACGATCGCGACCCCCTTCTCGATCGCGACCGAGAGCTCCTCCATTGTGTCGACGACCTTGGCATGCGACAGGAGATGCTCCTCCCCCCGTCTCGTGAGCATGCCGGTGAACCTGGCCAGGAGATCGGCCACCCCGAACCTGAGGGATGCCCTCGGCACCGTGGACTTGTCCCCGAGCCGGGTCACCGCCGTCACCTGACCGGCATCGAGGTCGCGGGGCCCGACCTCCAGCCGGAGCGGGACCCCCCGCATCTCCCAGTAGTAGTACTTGGCGCCCGGCCGGAGGTCGCGGCGGTCCACCTTCACCCGGAGCCCGGCGGCGGCCAGCTCCTCCTCGATCACCCGGGCAGCCACGAGCACCTCCTCCTTCCGCTTCCCGATCGTGATCGGCACGATCACCACCTGGACCGGCGCGACTGCCGGTGGGAGAACGAGCCCCTTCTCATCGCCATGCATGCTGATCAGGGCGGCGATGCACCGCTCGGAGATCCCGTAACAGGTCTGCTGGGCGAACTGCTGCTCCCCGTCCACGTCCTCGTACGTGATCGCAAACGTCTTTGAGAAGTGGTCCCCCAGGTGGTGCACCGTCCCGATCTGGAGCGTTCGCCCGTCGGGCATGATCGTATCGACCGCTATGGTATAATCAGCCCCCGGGAACTTGTCCCAGTCCGGCCGCTTCGAGACGATCACCGGCACGCAGAGCGTTGCATAGAACTGCCGGTAGAGCGCAAGGGCCGCATGCACCTGCGCCTCGGCATCCTCCCAGGTGGCATGGACCGTGTGCGCCTCCTTAAACGATGTGATCTCCCGGAGCCGGATCAGCGGACGGGTGTGCTTCGTCTCGTACCGGAACGTGTTCACGACCTGGTAGACCCGGAGCGGGAGGTCGGCATGGGAGCGGACCCAGAGGTGGTACATCGGGTAAATGGCACACTCACTCGTCGGCCGGAGCGCCAGTTTCACCTCGAGCGGGGATAACCCCCCGTGGGTCACCCAGTAGACCTCGTCCTCGAATCCCTTGATATGCTCCCCTTCCTTTGCGAGCTCGGTCTCGGGGATCAGGAGCGGGAAGAGCGCCTCTGCGTGGTCCACATCAAGGAGCGCCCGGAGCTCGCCGTACACGTTCCTCCGGAGGGCAAACCCGAACGGGTACCAGACATACAGCCCCTTGACCGGGTACCGCACGTCCATGATCTCGGCACGCCATAACAGCTCGTTGTACCAGCCGCTGAAATCTTCCTTCGGCGGCAGTGCACCCAGATCGTCGTCCATATTTTCAAAAACCTCAAGCTACCAGAGCTATGATTGCCGGTGTTATAAATGCCTCTGTGACCGCTGCAAGGAAGACGAGCGGGAGGACCGCGTAACAGAACAGCCGGCCGAACCGGACCGCCTCGGCCGCCGCATCCCCTTCTGCATGCCACTCCCTCCAGAGTGACCGGGCGAGGAGGAACCCGAGCGTCCCCGAGATGAGGAAGGCCGGGATCTCGAAGATCCCGTGCGGGAGGAGCCCGGCGGCGATGTACAGCGCCCCCTCCTCCTGGCGGACCACCTCCATGATCGAACCGATCACCACCCCGTTTGAGAGGATCACAAACGCCGTCACGAGCCCGAGCGACGCCCCGCCGAGGAACATCACCAGGCATGCCTGGAGGTTATTCAAAAAGAGCGTCGCGGCAAGGAGCGGTGCCGAGGCGTCGATCACCTCCCCGAGGATCGCCTCCCGGAAGAGTTCGAGGAGCTGCTGCCCGGCGGCTGGGTCTGCCACCGTCATGATCACGCCAAGGAGCACCGAAACGGCAAAGAGAGCACAGGTGAGGACCGCTGTTCTCGACCCCTCAGACATAGAGCACCATCCGGACCATGTCCCTGATCCCCGGGGCAAGCCCGACCGTGATCATGGCAAGGACGATCAGGTGCCACAGGATCGCCGGCCCCTCGTCCCGGTACCGCTGGAGGATCCAGATCCCCGGGAAGAGGACCGCGAGCTTGAGCGGGAACATGACAAATGCCGTACCGGTCAGTTCGATCAGGTTCGAGCCGACGACATGCACCTCCATGTAATCGATCTCGTGCAGGTCGATCCCATAACTCGTGGCACTGGCATCGAGCATCTGCCCGAAGATCAGCGCAAGGTAGAGCGGGTCGGCGGCATACGTCCAGCCGAGGAGGTACCGCATCGCGGCATAGACGAGGACCGTGCTCGCGATCCCCATCCCGAGGATCGTGGCGAGCACCGGGATCGAGATCATCCCGTTCTCCAGCCCGAAGGACACGAGCAGCCCGGCGATCGCAATGCAGGCCGCCACCCCCGTGCCGGCATACCATGCCGCGTAGTCCCGGACCACCCCCGCCCGCATGGCGTATGCGGTCACCACCAGCACGGTGACCGTGAAGAAGAAGAGGACGAAGTAGATCAGCGGCGTGATCAGGAGGTACTGCCAGGGGGGGCTAATCATCCCGGTATCCTCGACCACCCGCAGGAGCCCCCCGAGAACCACGTAGGGGAGCGTGGCGAGGATGAACCGGCGGTCCACCTGGACGATCTTCGAGCGGGAGAGCCACCGGTAGATCAGGTAGAGGGCGAGGATCAGGACAAGGGCGTAGGTGAGCGTATCGACAATATTGTATGGTTGTCCATAGACTATGGGATCAATGTAATATTTGTAGATGAAATCCCTAATCATTGCCTGATCTAAATGAGCGCGGATCGTATTAAAGTACTGAAGCAGAAAGGCACGGAGAAGTCCCGGTGGATGCAGCTCCCGCGGGACGTCGTGATAGGCCACGAAGTGCTGGCCCATCTCCCGGCAGTCTGCTCCGACCTCCGCCTGGGTAGATCCGTGCTCGTCATCACCGGGACCCATACCCGTGACCTTGCCGGGGAGCAGGTGATCAGCCTCCTGTCCGGGCAGTACGACGTTACCCCGTTTGTTGCCGGCACCATCAGCATGGAGGTGATTCGGGAGGCTGAACAGGCAGCGGCAGGCAAAGACTTTGTCATCGGTGTTGGGGGTGGCAGGGTGATCGACACCGCAAAGATCGTCTCCTACAACCTTGACCGGCAGTTCATCAGCGTGCCCACGGCAGCCTCCCACGACGGGATCGCCTCAGCCCGGGCATCCGTGCCGATGGTCGAGGGGAGCGTCTCGCTCGAGGCCCACCCCCCGATCGCGATCGTTGCCGACACCGGCCTGATCGCACGGGCCCCCCACCGGCTCCTCGCCGCCGGCTGCGCCGACATCCTCTCGAACTACACCGCCTGCCTCGACTGGGAGTTTGCCCACCGGCTGCGGGGGGAGCCGGTCAGCGAGTATGCCATCGCACTCTCACGGATGACCGCCGAGCTCCTGATGAAGAACGCAAAGACGATCCGGCCATGCCAGGAGGAGAGCGCCTGGTTCGTGACAAAAGCCCTCGTCTCCTCCGGGGTGGCGATGAGCATCGCCGGCTCCTCCCGGCCGGGTTCCGGCGGTGAGCACAAGTTCGGGCACGCCCTGGAGCGGCTGGCCCCGGGAAAGGCCCTCCACGGGGAGGCGTGCGGGATCGGGACGATCATCACCATGTACCTGCATGGCGGGGACTGGCGGGAGATCCGGGGAGCCCTCCGCGAAGTGGGTGCCCCCACCACCCCCACAGAGCTGGGCATCCCCGACGAGATCGCGGTCGAGGCGATCATCACCGCAAAAGAGATCCGGCCCGAGCGGTTCACCATCCTTGACATGGGGATCTCCCGGGAATCGGCAGAACACCTGGTACACATGCTGTATGCGGAGTGAAAGGCCAATGGCGGAAATAAAACCGAAAGTGACCCTGATCGGGAAAGAACTGGCAAAGAACGGCCTCGAGTTCATCTACGAGGGATCGATCGCCGAATGCAGCGCATGCAAGCTGAAATCGGCCTGCAACAACCTGAAGAAAGGGCGCCGCTACCGGATCGTGGGGGTACGCTCCGTCGAGCATACCTGCACCGTCCACCTCAACGGGGCACAGTCCGTCGAGGTCGTGGAATCGCCGATCCCAGCCCTCCTCCCTGCGGACATGAGCATAAAGAATACCAAGATCCAGTTCGAGTGCTCGTGCAACCGGGAACTCTGCCCCAACTATCCCTTCTGCCGGCCGGACGGGATCATCGAGCGGGAGAAGTACATCGTCGTCAACGTGATCGGTGGCGCTCCCGAACAGTGCGAGAAGGGACGTACCCTCCAGTTCGTCGAGCTCATCCCCGTCTGACCGAAATATCGCTTTTTTTATATGAAAATGCCTCCGGCATGTTCATCTTTTCTGCTTGCGGCCCGCGAAGGAATCATGTTATTTTTTTGGATTACCCACGGGATCGGTTAAAAGGGAGAAGAAGAACCTGCAGCCCCTTCTCACGGGCGGCTTTTCCTTTGACGTGGGTTCGACCCTCTGTTACCCGCGGGCGACATGCCAGAGCTGCCACGCCGTTGAGAGGACCTCTGGAAGACCCTGCAGCGCGGCGAGCCAGCGGCGTGGGATCGCGAAAAGCCCGTACCGGGCTCCGGCAAGCGACCCGGCGATCGCCCCGACCGTGTCTGCATCGCCGCCGAGGTTCACGGCCGCGACCAGCGTCTCCTCGAAGGTGTCCTGCTCCATGAAGACTGAGAGCGAGGCATGGGTGGCGAGCAGGCAGTCGAGGCCGGGAACCGGGTCATGCTCCCGGAACGACCCGAGTATCCCGGCCACCTCCCGGTCCCTGCAGCGGGAGAGTGCACGCCGGAAGGCCTCCTCCCTCTCCCTCCCCCGGCAGAGGTCGCTCACCATCCGGTTCACAAACGACGAGCAGGCTCCCGCGACCGGGTCATAGTGGGTGAGGCGGGAGCATGCCATGCTGTACACCTCCACCTCGGGGCCGCCAGACCAGATCCCGATCGGCGGCCCCCGCATCACGCTCCCGTTGCTCCGGCTTCCCCGGTTCATCTCGTGGGCTGCCCGGGCGGCATCCCGGGGATCCATGCCGAGGAGCACCAGGTCAAATACCCGCCGCGACGTCGGCCCGTACACGGTGGGATCAGAGCGGTACGCCTGCACCAGCTCCGCCATCATGTCTTCCGGTGAAAATCCCCGGCAGCGGACCAGGGAGCGGGCGACCGCAAGGGCCTGCTCCGTGTCATCCGTAAACGTGCCCGGTTTCCGCCCATGGTGATACGAATACCCCATCTCCCTGACCGTTTCCGTCGGAGAGGCCAGCCCTTCAAGGGGCGCACCAAAAGCGTCCCCCACAGCGAGTCCTACGAGGGATCCGGCCGCATGCAAAAGCTGGATATAAACTTCACCAAAAAGGTATATCACGTTCCCACAATAAGAAGTGACGTGAAGAAAGGTGATAGTGTGCAAAAGGAAGAGTTACTCCATCTCCACATGCTGATGATCCACATCAAAAAGTACTACGAAAACATCACCAACGACGAAATTCCCACAAAACATTACTCCTCTCTTGCTGTTTCTCCCGTCCACATCCACAAGAACAAGAAGTGCCACAAGGAGGCCATCCTTGCCCTCGGAGAGGACATCGTCAGCCACCTTCATGCCCAGCGGCCCGCCGTCAAAGTCACGAGCGAGATGGTGCCCGGAAAAGTTGCCGCCGAGCAATAACTCTTTTATGAGCGTTCCGGATATCCACCGGGAGATTATTGACCTCATCTTTTCCAAACACCCTTCTCCTGCCGACGTGACGCGGCTGAAGATCGAGGTCTGCCGGAATCACCACCTTGATTCCGTCCCCAGGAACTCTGCCCTTCTTGCCGCGGCCCTCCCGCACGAACGGCCTGCCCTGCGAACCCTCCTCCTCGTCAAACCGACCCGGACGCTCTCAGGGGTCGCTCCCGTCGCCGTGATGACCTCCCCTGCCCCCTGCCCTCATGGGAAATGCCTCCCCTGCCCGGGAGGCCCGGAGCACCCGTATGCCTCCCCCCAGTCCTATACCGGGGAAGAGCCGGCTGCCCTCCGGGCACGGGAGCACGGCTATGACCCCTTTGCACAGGTCACTGCCCGGCTCGGGCAGTTCGAGCTCCTCGGCCACCATGTCGACAAGGTTGAGTTGATCGTCATGGGTGGGACCATGACGGCACGCCCGGAGTCCTACCAGGAATGGTTCGTCGCTTCAGCGGTCCGGGCCATGAACCAGTACCGGGGCGGGCACGGGGGGAGTACGACCGCCGGGATCTTCCGCCAGAACGAGTACTCCCCCGTCCGGTGCATCGGCATCACCTTCGAGACCCGGCCGGACTGGTGCCGTGAGGAGCACGTCCGCCTGATGCTCTCGCTCGGGGTTACGAAGGTCGAGCTCGGCGTCCAGCAGCTGGACGATGATCTCCTCGCCTTCAACCGGAGGGGCTGCACCACCAGCGACACGATCGAGGCAAACCGGATCTGCCGGGACGCCGGCCTCAAGGTCGGGTTCCATGTCATGCCAAACCTCCCCGGGGCGACGATCGAGCAGGATCGCCGGATGTTCGAACAGCTCTTCTCGGACCCCTCCTTCCGGCCCGACTTCCTGAAGATCTACCCCACCCTGGTCACTCCCGGCTCCGCGATCGAGCGGCTCTGGCAGGAGGGATCGTACGCACCGTATGACGAGGATGACCTGATCGACCTTGTCGCCTACGGAAAATCCCTCCTCCCCGAGTACGTCCGCCTCCAGCGGATCCAGCGGGATATCCCGGCAAAGCTGATCGTGGCCGGTTCCCGGCACAGCAACTTCCGGCAGCTCTGCCAGAACCGGCTGATCAGCCAGGGAAAACGGTGCCGGTGCATCCGCTGCCGGGAAGCAGGCCGCCTCGCGGGAGAGGGTCCCCGGGAGCTGCGGGTGCTCCGGTATGACGCGGCAGGGGGCAGGGAGCATTTCATCTCGGCGGTCTCCGGGGACTCCCTGGTCGGGTTTGCCCGGCTCCGGACCGGGGGAGAACGGTGGATGGACGAGACTGCCGATGCAGCCCTCCTCCGCGAGCTCCATGTCTACGGGAGCATCGTCCCGCTCGGGAGCCAGCCGGCACCGGACCAGCGGCAGCACCGGATGGTGGGCCGTGACCTGCTCGCCGCGGCAGAGGAGGAGGCAGCCGCGGAGGGATACCGTGAGATTGCCGTGATGAGCGGGATCGGCGTCCGGCCCTACTACCGCCGGCATGGCTATGAGCGGAGAGGCCCGTACATGGGAAAGGGACTCCCATGAAAGCGGCCACGGTCGGGTTTCTCAGGCAGCGGTTTGCCGAGTACTACCGGACGGCACCGCTCAGTGCCCCCCCTTCCGTGGAGCAGAGGGAATGGGCCTTCGTCCTCTTCGATCCCGGGTATCCCGAGATCCGGATGAGGCGGCACATCGGGTACCCGGGAAAGACCGAGCTCTTCGAGTACATCCGGAGTGTCGCCCCGGCTCACCTCTACTACTCATCGGCCTACTACCTCCTTCCCCATGCCCCCACGATGGGCGAGAAGGGATGGCGCGGAGCGGACCTGATCTTCGACCTCGACGCCGACCACATCGTCAGGGGGCCGTACGAGGTCATGCTTGCCCGGGTCAGGGAGGAGACCCTGAAGCTGGTCGGGATGCTCACCGGCGAACTCGGGTTTGGTGAGCACGAGATCCACCTCGCCTTCTCGGGGGGAAGGGGCTACCATATCCATATCCGGGATATCGCGGTGAGGGGGTGGGGGAGTGCCGAGCGGCGGGAACTCGTGGACTATGTCTGCGGGATCGGGCTTGACCCCGGCATCATCCTCTCCCTCCCCTCACCTTCACCCCGCGGATGGCGCCAGCGATATATAGAGGCACTGACCGAGTACCTCATGATGCTGGAGACGATGGAGCCGAAGGAAGCGGTCGCCGAGCTCTCTGCACTGGAAGGGGTGGGGAAGGTGACGGCCGAGGAATTTTTGAAGCGGAGCCCTGCCCTGCGATCGGGACTCCAGAAAAACCCGGCAGGGATCAACCTCAGGGATGTCGCCGTGGGCAGGGTGCTCCGTTCCCTCTCCTCGGCAAAGGAAGGCCGGTTTTCAGCCCTTCTCCGGGAGAAGGCAGCCCTCGCCGATGAACCGGTCACCACCGACACCAAGCGCCTGATCCGGCTCCCCTCCTCACTCCACGGGGGGAGCGGGCTCCGGGTCACCCCGGTCCCCGTGCGGGACCTGCCGGAGTTCGATCCCCTGACCGACGCGGTGGTCTTCGGGAACCGGTCCGTCAGAGTGGACTGCATCCGGCCGGTGACCATGCCGATCGCCGGGACATCCTATCGGCTGGAGAAGGGTGAGAACACCGTCCCCGAGGCGCTCGCCGTCTTCCTCTGCTGCCGGGGGCTTGCCGAACTGGGAGGGGTGAGCGGCCATGCACCTCGATGAGCTCCGGACGGTGCTGATCTCCGAGCGGGAGACCGGACGGCTCCTCCCGCTCCCCCCCGACCTGTACGAGTCCACCGGAAAAGAGCTCGGGTGCCTCCTCTCTGAGGTGTACGCAAACGAGGACCCGTTCTCGGATGCGACCCGGATCCTGATCGAGCGCATCGGAAGCATCAGGGAGACCCTCCAGGATCTCTTCAACCTCCGTGCCGAGAAGATCCTCGCGCTTGCCCGGAACCAGGAGGAGGGGCACTACATCGACCGTGACGACCTGAAACGGATGCTCGGAGAAGAGCGGGAGCTCTTCGATGAGATCGTCCTCTCGCTCGGCAAGGCCCGGTGCCGCCTCCTCCCCTCTTCCGGCACCGCCCGCCCGGGCCAGCCTCCTGCGGCAGCTGAGGAGGCATGCGCCGCCATCCTCGAAGAGGCGGCGGCTCCTCCCGAAGTGGTCCTCTCCCGGGTGCTCACCGACATGGAGCCGTTCATGGGTGTCGATGGAAGGATCTACCAGCTGCAGCAGGGCGACATCGTGACCCTCCCGGTGCGGAATGCCGAAGTCCTCTGTGACCGGCAGATCGTCCTTGCGATCGCGGCACCTCCCGCTGCACGGGAAGAATAACGCGGCATCCCTGCTGAACACGACTCCTTCTTTTCGCCGGCAGGCAGCCCGGACTGGCAATGGCACCCCCTGCTCTTCCGGGTCCGTGCCCCTCCCCAAAGAACTATGTGCACTGGAGGGGGAGGATCTATACAATTTATGAACCCTCTCTTAACCTCCATGCCTGGTACTCTCTCCAGGCACAGGGAAGTACAATACCATGCGGGAGCAGCAGGCAGGGGGGAACGGGGATGAAAGTCCTCTCGTTTGCCGACCTCGCCCTCCCAGAACCGATCGCAAAAGCGGTAAAAGACCTCGGTTTCGAGGAACCCACCCCCATCCAGTCCCTTGCAATCCCCCTGCTCCGGGATGGCAAGGATGTCATCGGGCAGGCCCATACCGGGACCGGCAAGACCGCTGCCTACGGGATCCCCATCGTGGAGCGGGTGGACCCGGCCGGAAAGACCCCCCGGGCGCTCGTGCTCTGCCCGACCCGCGAGCTGGCCATCCAGGTCTCCGAGGAGCTCCGGAAGCTTGCCCGGTATAGGAGAGGACTGATCATCCTCCCGGTGTATGGCGGGCAGCCCATCGAGCGGCAGCTCCATGCCCTGAAGGCAGGCGTCCAGGTGGTGATCGCGACCCCGGGCCGGCTGCTCGACCATATCGACAGGAGGTCGATCACCCTCTCTGACGTCGGGACCGTGGTACTCGACGAGGCAGATGAGATGCTCGACATGGGGTTCCGGGACGACATCGAGTCGATCCTGAAAAAAACCCCTCCCGATCGCCAGACGGTGCTCTTCTCTGCCACCATGTCAAAGGAGATCCTCGACCTCGCGGCCCGGTACCAGCATGACCCGCGGACCGTCCAGGTGATGCATGACAAGCTCTCGGTCCCGAAGATCGAACAGTCCTACTTCGAGGTGCGGGAGAGCGGAAAGATCGATGTCCTCTCAAAGCTCCTCGACCTCTACGACCCGCAGCTCACCCTCATCTTTGCCAACACCAAGCGCCGGGTGGACGAGATCGTCTCCCAGCTCCAGGCACGGGGGTACCTTGCCGAGGGTCTCCATGGCGACATGAACCAGTCCCAGCGCGAGCGGGTCATGGGCAAGTTCCGTGAAGGGAGGATCGACATCCTGATCGCAACCGACGTGGCAGCCCGTGGTATCGACGTCCCTGCCGTGGACCTCGTGGTGAACTTCGATGTCCCCCAGGACCCCGAGTACTACATCCACCGGATCGGGCGGACCGGCCGGGCCGGCAAGGAGGGGAGGTCGTTCACCTTCGTATCCGGCAAAGAGATGTGGAAGCTCCGTGATATCCAGCGGTTTGCAAAGATTAAGATCGCCCTCCAGTCGGTGCCAAAGGAGCATGAGATCATATCCCGGAAGGCCGAGCTCATGGCCCGCAGGGTTCGCGACCTGATCGATACCGGCAAGCTGGATCCCGAGATCCTCCGGGTGCAGCAGATCATGGGGGAGGAGTATACCTCCCTCGAGGTTGCTGCAGCCCTCCTCTCCCTGTATGTCGGGAGCGGAAAACCCGACAAATAAACATTTCCGGGCACAGCACGACAAAAGGACCGGGATTTTGCGGGCGATTGGTCATCCCGATTCAATAATTATTTATTCGATAACCCACCTACTCTATCTAGCCTGCGCCGTGGTGAAGAACGGATGGTGAAGAACAGAGGATGATCTCCGTACTCCTGGTCCATGACAACTCCGACCTGATCGAGAGCACCCGTGCCTCCCTTGAGAAGAGCGGAGAGGTCCGGGTCGACACCGTCCCGACCACCAAACAGGCGCTCGAGATCCTCAAGAGCAGGACCTACGATGTGATCGTCTCCTACTACCACCTCCCGGAAGTGAACGGGATCGAGTTCTTCCCCGAGATGAACGGGGTCGAGCTCCTCAAGTACCTCAAGTCCCATGGCAACCCGACCCCGTTTATCCTCTATGCACGGATGAAAGACACCCTGGTGCTCGAGGATGTGAACAACGCCACCGAGGTGAAGATTTCCCGGGGGGAGGACCAGAAAAAGCCGGTCACCGAGCTCCGCGACCTCATCTACCAGGTGGTGATGAGAAAGAAGATGGAGCGGGACCAGGCTCTCCGGACCGAGATCCTCGATTCGATCCTCACCCTCTCCCCCCTCTGGATCTGCCAGATCCGGGGCGGGGTGATCGACTGGGCAAACCGGACGATGACCGCCGGGCTCGGCCACCCGGAGGGTGGTCTTGTCGGGAAGAACGCCTCCGCCTTTTTTGCCAGCCGGGAGGCCTTTGACCGGGCATCCCGGGAACTCTCCCTCGATGTCGACCAGGAGGGATGGGGGCATGCAACCACCCAGCTGAAGCGGTGCGATGGCACCCTCGTCCATTGCAGCCTCATGGTCCATGCCCTTGACCCGAAGGATCCCTCCCGGGGGCAGGTCCTTGTCTGCGAGGACATCACCGAGAAGGTCCGGCTCACCGAAACGGTCAGGGAGAGCGATCTCCGGGTCCGCGAACTCCTCCTCCATGCCAGCAGCCTGATCATCAAGCTCGACCCCGATGGTACGATCACCTTCTTCAACACCTTTGCCCAGGTCTTCTTCGGCTACTCCGAGACCGAGATCATGGGAAAGAAGATCATCGGGACCCTGATCCCGCACCGGAAGGGGGAGGGCCATCAGCTGACCAGCTTTGTCTCTGACATGGGATCCAACGGGGATGGCTTTGCCATCCGCATCACCGAGATGCTTCTCCGCGATGGCCAGCCGGTCTGGGTGGCATGGACCAACAAGGCGCTCCGGGATGAAGACGGACATATCCTGGAGATCGTCTGCATCGGCCATGACATCACCGACCACGAGCACCGGGACCGGAGCCGGATCAGCACCGCCCTCTGGAAGGACCGGGTGATCGCGGACTCCGACGTGACCGATGATGTATTCGAGACGGTCTTCAACATCTGCCTCGAGATCGCCAAAGAGGGACGGGAGGGGAAGAAGGTCGGCACCGCGTTCGTGATCGGGGATACCGAAAACGTCCTCTCCAAGTCAAGGCAGCTGATCCTCAACCCGTTTGCCGGGCATCGGATCGAGGACCGGATGGTCACGAACCACGATATCCGCGAGAATATCAAGGAGCTGGCCCAGCTGGACGGGGCATTTGTGATCCGGGGGGACGGGCTTATCGAGGCAGCCGCCCGGTACATCACGGTCGACACGAGCGCTGTCGGCATCGCCAAGGGGCTTGGAACCCGGCATTCATCGGTTGCCGGGATCACGCTCGTCACGAAAGCGATCGGGATCGTGGTCTCCCAGAGCGGGGGGAAGATCTCGATCTTCCGGAACGGCCGGATGCTCCAGGAGATTGGGTGAAATGGGCGGACCGTGCCATCCACACCTATTAATATCACCCCCTACAAACACCACATTGCAGAGAATCATCACTGCATGAGTAGGAATGAATAATCAGAGGAAGTATGGCGGCCCGTCATCGTCCGGACCGCGGACCATGACCAAGACGGTATGTTCAGATTGTGGAAAAGAGTGCGAGGTTCCGTTCACCCCCACCCAGGGAAGGCCGGTATACTGCAGGGACTGTCTCCCTAAGCACAGGAAGCCCCGCTATTAATCATCTCTTTTTTTTCTGATCCTGCGAAAGCTTCGATCGATTCATTTCGGTTCCAGGGTACGGCAGGATCCGCCCGGGTACACCGGGGATTGTATCACCCGGGATCCCTTGAGAGCTACCCATTCCTGCAGGCATGAGGGCCGGGCACCGGGTCTGCTGGGGGAGCATCCCCGCCCGGATCACCCGAATAGTCTATTTCTGTTCGGGACCCACCATTCAACCATGGGAAACAGCCAGCCAGAAGAGATCCGGCTCTCCCGTTCGCTCGGGCTTACCGAGATCACCCTCTCGGGGATCGGGATCATCCTCGGCGCCGGGATCTACGCCCTCATCGGGACCGCAGCAGCCGGTGCAGGAAACGCCGTCTGGCTTGCCTTTGCGATCTCGGCTATCGTCGCCCTCTTCTCCGCTCTCTCCTATGCAGAGCTCTCCTCCATGTTCCCGAAGGCCGGTGCCGAGTATGAATACACGACGGCCGCGGTCGGCGGGTACATCGCGTTCATCGTTGGCTGGCTGATCATCTTCTCCGGGATCATCGGTGCAGCAACCGTTGCCCTCGGATTCGGTGGATACTTCGCCGGCCTGTTCGGGACAGGCCGGGTCATTGCGGCCATTGGCCTGATCGCGCTCCTTACCCTCATCCTGATCGCGGGGATAAAGGAGAGTGCCGCGGTTGCCGGGCTCTTCACCCTCATCGAAGCGGTCGGGCTCATCCTGATCATCATTGCCGGCATCCCCCGGCTCGGGAACGTCAACTACCTCGAGATGCCGTTCGGGATCACCGGGGTCTTTACCGCGGCCGCACTCGTCTTCTTTGCCTACCAGGGATTCGAGGAGATGGTCAAGTTCTCGGAAGAGACCCGTGAGCCGGAGAAGACCGTCCCGAAAGCCCTGATGATCGCCCTTGCCGTCTGCACCCTCCTCTACATCCTCGTCTGCATCTCGGCCGTCAGCGTTGTCGGGTGGGAAGGGCTTGCCGGGTCCGAAGCGCCGTTTGCGGAGGTGGCGACGGTGGCATGGGGGCCCTGGGGAGCAGATGTCCTCTCGGTCATCGCCCTGTTTGCCACCGCAAACACGGTCCTTCTGATGCTCCTTGCCGCGTCCCGGATCAGCTACGGAATGGCCCGGTCAGGAAGCCTTCCCGGACCGCTTGCCCGCGTCCACGTGACCCGGAGGACCCCCTACCTTGCGATCCTTGTCGCGGCGATCGGGGCAGTCCTCTTCCTCTTTGCCGGGGACATCGGGTTTGTGGCCAACGTCACGAACTTCACCATCTTTGTCACGTTCATGATCGTCAACCTCTCCGTGATCCTCCTCCGGTACCGGTCCCCGGACCAGAAGAGGCCGTTTCTCGTCCCCGGCAGGATCGGGCGGATGCCTCTCCTCCCGCTCCTTGGGATCCTGACCAGCGTCTTCCTCTTTCTCCAGCTCACCCCGGATATCATCGCGATCGGCACCCTTCTCGTTATCATCGGGGGGATCATAGCCCTTTTCATGGGAAGGGAGGGTCAGGACCAGGCTTCCGGGTGAGGAGCGTTCAGCCCGGGGCAGGTGGCCAGCCCGGGTGCCGGGATGGCAATCTCTATCGTCTCTCATGACCGTGATCGGACCATGCATATCAGGAGCCCCGCAATCATCCTGCTGGTCGCCCTCCTCATGGTCATCCCGTCCGGTGCCCATGCTCCCCGGATCAGCACCGGTGATGTGGTGGTCGTCCCGGACGCGGAGAAGTCCTTTGCCTGGTATGGTCTCCTGGGTGAACCCGGGGCACCAGACCTCTATCTGATCAGCGCAGAAGCAGGGACCGAACTCCGCATCTCGACCTCCTCCCCCGATCCCGGTACTGCTCCCCCCTTCGCCCTGATCGGCCCCGGGATCACCACCAGGGATCTCCCGCCTGCCGATACCGGCATCCCGGAAGGAGAGGGCAGCATCGTTGTCCCTCTCCTGGATACAAGACAGCCCCCTGCCTATGAGCCGTTCACCCCGATGGCATTGTACGAAGGGGCCTCGCTCTCCCTTCCTGCACCCGCCTCAGGTACCTACACCATCGCCGTAACCGGGGCGGAGGGAAGGTACCTCCTTGCGACCGGCTTTTCCGAGGAGTTCAGTCCTGCCGAATGGGTGCTGATCCCGGTCTCGATCCTCTCCGTCCGTCTGTGGCAGGGCCAAAACCTCTTCGCAAACCTCCTGCCGATGCTCGCTGCCATCCTGATCGGTGCCTGGTGGTTCCGGAGACGCAACCCTGCTCCCCCCTGGCGCTGGGCATGGCTGCCGGCCATCGCCGGTTTTTCTTTTCTCGGGAGCGGCATACTCGTGGTCATCCAGATGGTGGCCGCCGCCCAGGTCACCGGCCTCTCCCCCTCTATGCTCCTCACCGTCTTCTTTGCCGCCGTCCCGGTCATCCTCGGGCTGCTCCTCGTCCGGACCGCGGCAGTGACCGGACCCTCCCCATCGTACCGGGAACGGGCGATGATGATGATCCTCGGATTTTGTGGTCTCATCTTCTGGGCCGGCCTGATCGCAGGCCCGGTCCTCGCGATGGTGGCATCGCTGATGCCAGGTGCCGGGACCCCCGGGGCATCCTGACATTCCGGATCCCGGAAGGGAGCAGTCACGCTGCAGGAACAGCAGTCAGAAACAGGTGATAGGATCAGAATTATTCCGGCCGCCATCCCGATCCAGTACCCGCCAAAAAGCGCCCGTGCCACGAGGAATTCTGTGGTCTGCACAGAACCGACCGTCGGTCGGCCTGCGGCAGGTGGCGGGGATATGCCCCCTTCCCGGCCCTGGGCAAACTATATCAGACGTCCCTCCTGATACTGCAGCTGGAGTGACATTTCCGTGGACGGCGAATTGCTGATTGAACTTACCGACCTGAACTGGGAACAGGAGGTGGAGCGATCGGACCGGCCGGTGCTCGTCATGTTTTACAGCCCCACCTGCCCGTTCTGCCACACGATGGAGCCCTCCTTCAGGCAGTATGCCAGGGAGTACGAAGGGGTCGTATCCTTCGCCCGCCTTGATATCACGACCGCCCGGTGGACCGCAGAGCGGTACGGGATCCGGAGCACCCCGACCTTCAAGATGTTCTGTTCCGGAAAACCATTCCTCGAGCTCGTGGGTGCCATATACCCTGCCCTCCTGAAGCGGATGGTGGATGACGGACTGGCGTCCGGCAACGAATGCATCGCACAGTCCACTGCCATCAATTATGACATCACGGGGTACGGGTGAACAGCGGGCGGGAAGGATTGAACATGCCGGTTCTGGTCAATTAATGAGGGGCAGGGACAGTACGCTCTAAGCAAGCATGCACACGACCTCCGCGATCGCGATCACCCTGATCATCATCATCACGGCCGGGATATGTGCCACCGCAGCGGCAGAGACCGGGAATCCCGACCTGGTGGTGGAAGGGGTCTCTGCTCCTTCCGAGGCAGTTACGGGAGGACGGATCTCCCTCCAGGCTACGGTGAGAAATACCGGGGATGATACTGCTCCCCTCTTCACTGCCTGTTTCTTTCTCTCGGAGGACACCGTTTATGATGCCTTGGATATCTCCCTTGGACGGGCTCAGGGGGCCTCCCTCAGACCCGCGAGCGGGAAGAGTGTCACGCTCTCTGCCTCGATCCCCTCCCGTTCCGGGGGTCCCTGCTATATCATCGTGAAGGCAGACTGCGCCGACCAGGTACGCGAAGAGGATGAGACGAACAACATCGGCACCAGCAGCCTCATCATGGTCGGTTCCCCCTCCTCTTCCGGGAAGATTCCCGTGACCCTCCCGACCCCTGTCCCCGGGACACCAGCAATCGTTCCCACCAAGACACCCTCCCTCCTCCCTACCATTATACCCGGGATCCCAGCAACCATTCCCACCAAGACACCCTCCCTCCTCCCTACCATTATACCCGGGATCCCAGCAACCCTTCCCACCAAGACACCCTCCCTCTCCCCCACCACCATTCCCGGGAATGAACGTACCCCCTCGCCAGAGCCCGACCTTGTCATCACCGGGATCTCGGTGCCCGCTTCGGTTGCCCCGGGAACAAGGGCAGGGGTATCGATCACCATTCGAAACCAGGGGAATGCCTCGGCCTCCTCCTCATCGCTCTCCCTCTCCCTTTCGGGGGACAGGACCCTCGATCCCGGGGACACCTCTGCTGGACAGGTCATGGTCTCACCGATCGCCCCTGGTGTCACCCGGACCGTGTCGTCTTCCGTCAGGATCCCTGACGGGGCAACCGGCACCTGCTCTCTCTGTGCCCGT
Source organism: Methanomicrobiales archaeon (assembly GCA_012516785.1). Taxonomy (GTDB): domain Archaea; phylum Halobacteriota; class Methanomicrobia; order Methanomicrobiales; family Methanospirillaceae; genus UBA9949. Next base: position 4,095 of record JAAYWH010000099.1, on the reverse strand, counting down.
GCTGATGCAAACAGCCGGATCAGCGAGTCGGACGAGGAGAACAATGGTGCCTGCAGCATGGCAATCCTCATTCACGCGGGATCTTCCCCGGCCCCTGATCAGACCCCTGCCCTTACCCTCACCTCCGACCTGGTCGCCGCATCGGTGACGAGCGCCGGAACCGGGACCGCAGGCGGAATCCTTGATATCGGGATGCTCGTCCGGAACGACGGCACCTCGTATACCCGGACCACGGACGCAGCCGTATACCTCTCGCCCGACCAGGCCATCACCCCGGCCGACACCTACCTCGGTCTGGTGCCGGTTCCCTCTCTCAACGGAGGATCATCGGTCACCCTCAACAGGACCCTCTCCCTCCCATCGACGGTGCCAGCCGCTACCTACTATTGTGGGATCATCCTTGATCATGCCAACATCCTTGTCGAGGCAGATGAAGGCAACAACATCGCCTGTTCCCCTGCCCCCGTCATCATCACCCCTGCACAGCCCGGTGACTCCGTGGAGGCACAGGTCGAGGATGCCATCCTCCGCTACACCAACCAGGAGCGGGTCGCTGCCGGGGTCGCCCCCCTCGTCCGGAACGGCCTCCTGACAACGGTCGCCCGGGCCCACAGCCTTGACATGAAGGAGCGGGACTTCTTCAGCCATACCAATCCCGACCGGCTCACCCCGTTCCAGCGGATGGATGCTGCCGGGTACTTGTACCGGTCTGCAGCAGAGAATATCGCCGCCTCATCATCGTACACCCTCGCCAGCAGCCCTGATGAGGTGGGCCGGCACATCGTACAGGACCTCTGGATGAACAGCCGGGGGCACCGGGAGACCCTCATCAGCCCGAAGTATACCGAGATAGGGATCGGGGTGGTCTATGACCCGGACAAGACTGCCAGCCCGTACGGTTTCATCGCCACACAGGACTTTGGCCGGCCGCTCTAATCCCTCCTTTTTCCAGGGACATGAGCATGACGCCGGATCATAAGCCGCCCTCATGAAACCGCGGGATACGGTTTTTATGCCAGACTGCCACCGGCCGTTTCCTCCAATGATGACCGACAAGACAGCGGGAAGCGACGGATTCTACGAACTATCCCCACTGTTATCATTGTGGCTGATTCTGTCTCACGGGAATCGTGGAATTTTTTTTGGATCCGGGAACCGGACAAGATATTTATCCGAGAAACGTGCTACATTGTTGTTATCATAATGACAACAAAGGGAATTTTGGGCCGGATACTCCTATTCCTCATTCTTTCTGCCCTGATTCCGGGGATATGCGCAGCGGCAGGCAGCACCTACCTCTCCGGGACCCCCGACCTTTCAGCGGTCATCAATGGCACCAATGACTTCGCACCCGGTTCGGAACAGACCCTCGTCATCCATGTCAGGAACACCGGCATCGACGAGATCAAGATCGTTCAGCCGGGATCGGGGGCCTCCGGGGAATCCCCGAGCACTGCCCGGATGGTCACCCTCACTCTGCTCTCGGGCGATGCCCCGGTCCTGGTAAAGACCGGCACCCAGATGGTCGGCGACATCGCATCGGGGAGATCGGTCTTCTCCCCCTTCTCGGTCAAGGTGCTCGATGACGCCCGTGGCGGGACCTATCACCTTCCCCTGCTCGTGAACTACACTTCTCTTGTCTCCGAGGCCCTGATCGGAGAGGGGAGCGTCACCTTCCAGTATGCGACAAGGACCGAGCAGATCGATCTCCCCTTCAACGTGAAGGACGAGGTGATGATCGCGGTGGATGAGATCACCGCCCCGGACCTGAATGCAGGAGGTGATGGGTATATCACCCTCACCCTGCGGAATACCGGCACCCTTTGGGGGAACAACACGATCGCACGGACCTTCCACGAAGAGGGGAGCCCCATACTTCCCCTTGACGGGAGGGTGTATGTCGGGGACTTCCCTCCCGGGGGGATCGCGACCGCCCGCTTCAAGGTGGCGGTCGATGAGAAGGCAGGGCCCGAACAGTATCCCCTGGTTGTCGCGGTTGAATACCAGGACGCCTCCAACGCGACCCGCCTCTCTCCTGAAGTGAGCATCGGAATACCGGTGGTGGGGAAGGCGCAGTTTTCGGTGATCGGGACCCCGGTCTGGATGTACCGGGGCGACAAAAAGACCATCGAGGTCGGCTACGAAAATACCGGGCCGATTACCGCATACAGTGCACAGGCCAGGATCAGCGCCGCGGACCCCTTTGATGCAAACGACGGCACTTCATTCCTCGGCGACCTCGCACCTGGTGATACAGCCGTCGCCCGGTATACGATCGGGGTGGATAAAGCCGCAACGGTCAAGGAGTACGGTCTTGACACCGAGATTCGGTACCGCGACAGCCTCGATGCAAACCGCATATCCGACCCGATGAGCGTCAAAATCGAGGTCCGTGAGCGGGGCGGGCTCACCCGGGTCCTGTACAATCCGGTGCTGATGAGCATCATCATCGCCCTCCTCATCGGCTGCGGGTACTTCTTCTTCGTGCACCGGAAGAAAAAGCCACAAAGCCCGGAAGAGTGATCAGTCAGGGGATGAGCGCCCGGCGGGAATGTGCTCTCTCTTTTTTCAGAAATCTCTCAAGAAAAACTCACCCGGGGCTCTGATCATCTCCCCAGCCTGAACGAGAGGACCTGCCAAAAAAGCGCTTTCTCCAGGCACATGAAGGACCTCCCCCTGGGAATGATCAGGAAAAAAAAGGGGTATCCGGATTTACTTGAAGATATCAAAGATCTGGTCGCTGCCAGTCGCGGAGAGCCGGTCGCGCTCCTCCCGCTCCTCGACGAGGGCAAGCAGCGGAAGCGACATGTCAACGCCCGGCACATGGCCGAACATCTTCTCGAGCTCGACCTGCTGGGCGTGCATGAAGAGGGCGTTCGGGATATCCATGGCGCAGAGTTCCTCGCACTGGCCGCAGTTGATACAGGAATCGGCGATATGGGCGTACCGGATCAGGTGGAACATGAAGTTTGGCGGGACCTGGCCCGGTGTCACGAGGTACGGTTTCTTGGTGCTGCACTCGACGCAGTAGCAGATCGGGCATGCCTCGATGCAGCTGTAGCACTTGATGCACCGTGAAGTCTCCTTCACGATCTTCTTCAGGCGCTCCCTGCCCTCTCCGAGGCCGGCAAAGTACTTTGCCCGCCACTTGTCACTGAGCTTGTACATCGCGTTCTCGACCTTTCCGCGGATCTCGAGCCCCTTCGGGTTCGGTGCCTCGGTCTTGAGCACGCCTGCCTTCACCGCAGCGTCGAGCAGGGCAGCGCCCTTGTCGCTGCAGACCTCGACGAAGGTGGCCTTGCCGGCCTTGTCTCCGATGACCCCCCAGTTCCCGCATGCGAGGTCGGCCTGCCGCGGGACCTTCAGCTTGCACCGGCGGCAGTTGCTCCTCCGGCCATAGCCCTGCTCCTCGAGCTCATCGATGGAGATCCCCTTGTGGCCTCCCTCGTACTCGATGATGAACTGCCCTTTGTCGATCTCTTCCTTGTGGACCGTGTCCGGGTCAACACCGAACTTCTCGGTGATCATCTTCCGGGCGGTAACCGGCGAGACCGTGCCTCCGCAGTTCACCCCGATCATAATGACATTGTCGAGGTTGATCTGCTGGCGCTTGGCAAGTTCGTACATCGCCATCATGTCGCAGCCCTTGACGGTCATCGCGATCTTCATATCCTTGGCCCCGTCAAGATACTTCTTGACGAGCTTGGACATGAGCAGCGTACCGCAATGGAGGGATCCTGCGGTCTTGTCGACCTCTTTTGGATCGGTGATGAATACCGGGACCGCATCATAGATGTCCTGCCCTCTGGTGACACCGAACACTCCGTCCACCATCTTCTTCTCGAGGGCAAACTTGAGCAGGGAGGTGACGGCACCGCCGCACTCCGCCTTCTTTGCGATCTCAGCGTCAGAGGTCCACGCGTAATACATATCTCCTTTCTTTGACATCTACTTCGCCTCCGCAATCTTCTCGACCTTGATCGCACAGGCCTTGAACTCCGGGATCTTGGCGATGGGGTCAAGCGCGTTGTTGGTGAGGATGTTTGCAGCACATTCCTTGAAGTGGAACGGCATGAACATCACGCCCTTCATGAT